>JAFGEV010000152.1 GCA_016931385.1 Prolixibacteraceae bacterium | reverse complement strand
TTTGTCGTAGTAAAAGCTGAGCGATACATCAATCATCGATCGAATGAACAGTTTGATATCGAGGTCCGGCAAATCAATGAAGAAAATAGTGCTTACAGCGGGGGGTACGTATTCATTTTTTCATACTATTATCGAATTGCATTTCGTAATATTGACTATGCGGAACGTTTAGATTTAGTTGATTACATATCACTTGATTCCTTTAACGTAATTCAAACCGACTACGGTTATACATATCATTATAAAAAACAAAATAGATATGCCGTTGAATTATTGGACAGTAATATCGCTTGTATTTACTACAACTTCAACTATGGCCTTATTAAATATGAACTCAAAAACGGTGAAACCTTTACCATTGATGAGGAATTGCTGCGGCGGTGAAATATGCGCCTGTGTCGGGAATAATTTAACCTTCGTTACAGAAGCTAACCCGCTGACGATGGGTTACACCTTAAATCCGGAGGATTTAAATGTGTATAAAAAATTTGGTTCGAAAAGAAGTGCGACCCCTGTCGGGGTCGTATGGCAAATTTTCATACCTGTTGCTATAAACATTCGACCTCTCTGAGGTCAACCCAGGCTGAAGTGGATATGCCATCCGCAGCTTTATTGTTCAGGGTTTTTAATCCTCCTTCATGAGCAAGAAAATGCGAATTTTAAATCTGCATTAGCGCTGGGTTTATGGCAATTCCACTATTTTTGCAACATGAGAACCGGAAACATCGAATTAGGCCCAATGCCCTTGTTTTTAGCGCCCATGGAGGATGTAACGTACAAATCGTTCCGTTACATGTGCAAAAAATACGGGGCCGATGTAATGTATACCGAATTTGTTTCGAGCGAAGCGCTTATCCGCGATGTAAAAAAATCGAAACAAAAAATGACCCTTTTCGATTTCGACAGGCCGGTAGCCATCCAGATCTTCGGGCACAACACCGATTCGATGGTACACGCTGCGAAAGTTGCCGAAGAAGCCGGCCCCGATTTCATCGACATTAATTTTGGTTGCCCCATGAAGCGGATCGTCAAAAAGGGCGCCGGGGCAGCCATGTTAAAAGATGTACCAAAAATGGTTGAAATGGCAGGCTCGGTGGTCAAAGCCGTTTCGCTCCCTGTTACTGCAAAAACACGCCTTGGCTGGGACGACAACAGCAAGAACATTGTCGATGTGGCCGAGCGCCTTCAGGATACCGGGATAGCTGCACTGGCAATTCACGGGCGCACACGGGCACAGCTTTATACAGGCAATGCCGACTGGACACTGATTGGGGAGGTTAAAAATAATCCGCGCATGCATATTCCCATAATTGGCAACGGCGACATTAACGGCCCATTGGCAGCGGAGCAATTTCTGAAACAAACCGGCGTTGATGCCCTGATGATTGGGCGCGGGGCGATTGGCCGCCCGTGGATATTCAGGGAAGTGAAACATTATTTTGAAACCGGAGAACTGCTTCCGCCTCCATTCGTTCCCGAAGTTGTTCAGAATGTAAAAGACCAGTTGGCCATTTCGCTTGAGTGGAAGGATGACGAACGCAGGGCCGTGTTCGAAATGCGCCGCCATTTTGCAAAATATTTTCCAAACCTGCAAAATTTCAGGGAAATGCGGATAGAACTCCTGCGTTCGGAATCATACGCCGACGTGCACCGCATACTTGATGAAATTGCTGAACGATATCACGATGTCAGGGTCGATTATACCAATGTGGGGTTGAAATGATCAGGGTTTATAAAGGATCTTATGCAGCTCAAAATTGTTGCCTTCATTAATTTTCACAAGCAATAAACCATTTTTCAATGGCAATGAGCTTAAGTCGATTATAACATCTTCACGTATTGTCGTTTCAAATACCCTTTTCCCATTAATTGATACGATTTCTATTTTATATTCTTTTTCAGAATTTGAAATATCGATGGTTAAGAACCTGCTTGCGGGATTTGGGAAAACCCTTGTTTTCGATTCGGCAAGTTTAAACTCTCGAACGGCGTCAACAATTCCCTGATCGTCGGAAAAAGGTGAACCACCAATAAGCGAGGATACTTTCCAGTAACCGGCATCAGTTGGTTCCCAGCCCCAGGGTTTACGGTTTACCGATGAAAGGGTATAACCCTGTCCATCAGTCTCTGGATACCAGGATTCGAATTCGGAATAATCGAAACTTACGATTTCTTTTCCTTTTGAATTGATCAGGACAACCTGTTCGCCCGAGTTGGATAAATTTTTTTGGAAATTTCCGGAGGGTACCTTTCCATATTTTTCATAAAACCATTTTGGTTTTGATGCAATCACATAAAAACTTTTCGGGGCAAGAATTTCTTTGTCTGGGAATTCATATTCGATGGCTGATGAGAACCTCAAACCAGTAAGGTTTATTGAATTACCGCCAATGTTTTTCAACTCAACAAATTCGAATGATTCGCCTGAAATAGTATCCTGCCCAATAATTGAGTCGGCCGGGTGGTAATTCAACTCGGTTATTTTCAGTTCCGAAAAATCGCTATTGTTTTGAAGCAGGTTCAGCGTGTGTAGCGGGCTCCAGTTATTGCCTTTTTTTACCCTTGCTTTAATAATGGTTGAACGGTGCTGTAGCATCGAAAAACCATTGTACGCTTTTCGGGCATTGGCATATACAGCGCCTCCAATTTCACGGGGGTCGTGACCGTCGCGGGTTATGTAAAGTTCTCCGTCGTTTACATTTGTTGTGGCAATTATCTCAATACTTTCCTCAAAAGTGCAGTAATCTCCTTCAATTTTAACATTGTTGTGCATATACCCCGGGGCAGGTATTGCAGAAAACAGGTCGGCTACCAAAAGCTGATCAAGGACAATGTCGGAACGGTATGGGAAAAAGCGGTTGTAGATGTCTTCAATTTCAGGCCACCAGTGGTCGTCTTTGGTATAGGGACCACCACCTTTGGCATCGCCCCAGCGTGCCGATTCAGCGATTATGGCTTTATCAATTTCTGCAACCCTTTTTTCAAAACGTTCCTGAGCTTTTTCTTCGGTAAAAACCCCATCGTTAAAAAAGTGAAGGTAAACGCGGTCGGCAAACCGCTGGCGGTATTCTTCGTTCTCCGACAGTTTTTTATGCAGCCACTGGGGGGTGAAATTGGTGATGCCTGGCATGCCGATCTCTAAATTCACCCTGTCTTCGTAAAGCCCTGTACCAGGTGGTTGGGGGTCGATCATCATGGCATGTTCTGCATCGTGTACAAAAAAAACAAACCCTTTGGTTTTATCATCTCGCTTATATATAGCGTAAAAATTATTTGCTTTCGAGTTGCCTAAAAAAGCGCTTATTGGGGAATCGAAATTGCCGGTATAAAAAATGACCAGCATATAATCGATCAGGTTATCGATATCGACGAAAATTTCACCTCCCTGCACCGGATAGCCTTTATTGTTCTTCCCTTCCAATGCAAAATAATTACTGTTCGAAGCAAAACCTTGATTGCTTGCATTGAGTAGGCGTTTCCATGGATCAATCGTTCCGTCTGTTGCTTCATTTACATACCCTTCGGCATTAACTTTTATAACATCGTAATCATCTTTGCTGCCTCCAAAATAATCGGACGCGTAACGGGCTTCCGAACGTTCCTGGGTTTGAAACAGTCCCCAGTACATACCATTCAGGTATAAGTGATAATAGCGGCTTCGGGTATAGGGCTGCCCCATGTCCCGTTGAGTGTCTCGTGAAAAAACTTCCCTTACGCAGGTGTTGTTATCATAACCGTTGCTCCAGGCATAGTTTTGTTCACAACGGATATCCATTTTATCGAATTCGTCAACGCCCTCGTCACCAAACAATGGATAGTGAAGCTTTGCAGCGCCATATTCTTCCCTGAAAAACAGTCTGAAAGCATGTTTGGGATAATTGCCATGTCTGCTCCAGCCACCCCTGATCCGAAGGCCTGCATTAATTGAAAATCCTTCTTTGCCCGAAGGATGTATCAACTCAAAAGAACAGAACCGTTCCCATTCTTCGCCATGTTGCAGGGCATTGACATATATACCTGTTTTCGGGTCAAACAGGTTTTTTAAATCGGTTACAATTGACAATGACGGAATATCGGTAAGTGATTCAACCATCTGTTTGTCATATTGGGAACTTTGGGTAATGTCGGGATCCATTTCGAGGTCAATTTCCTGGGTGTTGACGTATGATGAAGGCCAGCCACCACCCGGGTGATCCTGTTCGATTACTTTATCGGTAAAAATATAGGTTTGGGTTAAGGGCCATGAAATTGAAGTGCTTGATATTGCAAACGAAGCCCTTACAATGTAGCAGGGTGTTTCTGGCCGCCCGTTTTTGTCTGACGGGTCAATTTTAATCGAAACATTTTTCCCCCCATTAATGGCTGTAGAAGAATTTTGTGGGTTACTTCCGTCAATGGTATAAACAACAGAGTACTCCGGGTCAGGAGCATCGATACGGAGTGTAAACGGGTTGTTATAAAAACCAGCTTTATGGCTGAAAGTCACTTTGAGCGGGCCTGTCGTTTCTGTGTATTGAGAAAAGCCGTAAAAAAATAACAAATCGAGCAAAAGTAAAATTGAAAACCGTTTAATATACATCATATTTTTTTTGAAGGAAGCAAAGTAAAAAAATATATCACAAGAAGGACAATTCTTAATCCGTTTTCACTTAATGAGCCTTTAGAAAATTTATTCTCTGCTCATTTTTGAAAAACGTTTATTTGTTGAAAGATACGTTTTACTCAATATATTGTACCGTTCATCCATTTGCTTTTTATTTTTAAAAAAGGATTTATAGTTTTATTTAGGAAATAAAGAACTGAATATTATGGAAGCCTTTGGAACGACAACATATTCTACTACCGGGATTATGGATATAACTTTAACTGATAAAAAAACATCGCGTGCTCCAATGGTAATTTATTACAATCAGAAGAGGATTATCTATATCGACTTTTCGAACATTAAAAAAACCGAAGAAATTTATGCCCTGATGGAAGAAGCAAAGAGGTTTATTGCTGTTAATTTGCCAAAAAGCGTTTTAACCCTTACCAACCTAACGGGCATGCATTTTAATAACGAAGTTTTTAACAGGTTTACCGCATACGTAAAAGTGAATGCCCCTTATGTAAAGGCAAGTGCAGTTGTAGGCATGAATGGGATGATGCAAATTTTTTACAACAGCTTTACAAGGATCACCGGTCGTGATGTTAAAGCATTTTCGACTGAGTATGAAGCAAAAAAATACCTTGCAGAAAAATGAATTGGAGCTTGCATAAATTTTTTTAGACAAAAGAAAGGCGCTATCATTTAATTGAAGCGCCTTTCTTGTATCTCATTGCAAGTATTTATTCAACAATCGCTTTGAATTTTGGGTTTTCGAAATATTTAGCGAATTCCATATCGGAATTGGCAGCTGCTTTCATTTTTGGATCTTTTTCACAGGCTGCAGTTAAGCTTTCAATCAACAATACTTCTTTTGCAGTACGGGCACCTACAATAGCTTTCAGGTAATCAACCATTGCACAATCGCTTTCGTTGGCCTCAAGGGTTTTTAATGCACCATTGTTGTCGCCGGCCAATATTTTTGCTAGGGCTGCATTTGGTTTTGTGCATTCGCCAAAGAAAGAAACAGCTTTATCGTATTCGTCACGGATGATGCTTACGATACCCATATTGTAATTAACTTCTTTTGAAACACCAGAAGCAGCAGAGAATAATTCCCTGGCTTTTTCGGTTTCGCCATTTTTCAGGGCAATAACACCAAGGTTATTTTGGATAATCGAGTTGCCCTGGTTGAGTTTATCGGCTTTTTCGAAGTTTGAAGCAGCGGCTTCGAAGTCGCCTTCCCATACCTGTACCATGCCCAGGTTGTTGAAACCTCTCCAGTCGTCATCAAATTGTTTTGTAAACGACTTATAGAATTGGAGTTTCAAAGCATTGTCATCAGTCAGGGTAGCTGCATATAACAGTTCTGCCTGGTTTAGCGATGCCGGTTCATTTTCAGCGGCAGCCAAAAGCTCTTCATCTGTTTTGCCAATTAAGTCGACATTGGCCACAAATTTGGCGCGGCGTAACTGAGGCAGGATTTCATCGGCCAATACTGTAAAAGCTTCAGAAAGGTTGCGGATTTCTTTTTCGCGTACTTCGGGGTCGGTATACATGCTTAAAACACGCAGGATTAATTCTTTGTCCTG
>JAFGEV010000151.1 GCA_016931385.1 Prolixibacteraceae bacterium | reverse complement strand
CAGCAATCACCCCGGGCTATTGATATTCGACCCGTTCCGGGTCAAACTGTCATCTCCGCATTATGCCCAAAATTTTGGGTGGGAACTGCCAATGACAGATTCAATATTTTGTGTCATTTCGACGTTAGGAGAAATCTTTTCGAATTCGTTGAGATTCCTCTCCTGAATAGCATCGGGATCGGAATGACACCTTTTAACAACTATCATCTTCGCATTGTGCCCATAATTTTGGGCAGGGCCTTTTCATGACACCTTTTTTGTCGCCATCTATTTTAAAATGCACTCTTGTTGGCGGACCAAGAACCGTCGTGGATAACTCGTGCCTTCCTGGTAACAACTTATTTCTCAGCCGACCAAATCAACAGTGCCTCTTCGTTATTAATATATTTTTTCTCCTCGCCGGGGCGGATTGTAATGTACCGTACCTTAAGCGAGGTGCTTTCTTCTGCTTTGTTTACCAGCCGGGCAATGTATTCGTAATTCATTTCCGAGCCCACCAGAATCACATCAATAATATTCCCGGCCTTTCCCTCAGCAAGGTCGCCTGTGAGGAATGCTTTGTGCAGGTTGCCAATTTTTTTTAGTACCTGGTCAATGATTTGATCAATACCCGAGTGTTTATATAAAAGTTTGTTGATTTCGGGAAAGAAGGGGTGACCGGTGTTGGCGCGGAATATTTTTTTGTTGCCGCTCATTTTCGAGGTGAGCAGCCCCGATTCCTCAAACCGGTTCAACTCCTGGCGTATGGCATTGGTCGATTCGCCAAACTCACTGGCCAGGTTGCGCAAATAGGCTGTGGTGTTGCTGTTCAGGAAAAACTTCAGCAGCAGTCTAATACGTGTTTTTGATGTAATCAGGCTTTCAAGCATGTTTGAGTATAAATAGTACTCGTTTTGTGCAAATATAATCTGTTCGTTTTAAAGTATCAATAAGTGGCGGATTAATTTTTTGTGAAAAGGATGCTGGTCATTTGTCACTGGTCACTGGTCATTGGTCTACTAATTGAAAATACTTTCAACCCAAATGCTTCAAGTTCTTTATGATTAATGATATTTCTACCATCGAAAACGAAGGCGGGCCTGTCCGCAGTAATTAACTTTTCCCGATTGCAAAAAAACTGAACCCAATAGTAGAAAGCTCATTTCCATCCAATATATTTCTTCCGTCGAATATGAAGGCGGGCTTTAACATATCATTGTATATTTTTTCCCAGTCAAGTATTTTAAACTCGTCCCATTCAGTAAGGATGGCAACTGCATGGGCAGCCTTCAACGCGTCGTTTGCATTGGTGTGGATATGAACATGGTTGAACAGATTGCCATGTCCTTGTTTCTCGTCCCCGCAATGACGTTCTAGATCGGATATTATTTGTTGTTCTGAAACTTTAGGGTCGTAAATGTGGATTTCGGCTTTGTCTTCAAGTAAATCCCTGGCCACATATATTGCAGCGCTTTCCCTTGTGTCATTGGTGTCTTTTTTAAATGCCCAGCCCAGGATGGCAATCTTTTTTCCTGATACAGTGTTAAATAAGGTATCGATAATCTGTTTTGCAAAGCGGTGTTTTTGATAATCATTAATTTTTACAACCTGTTCCCAGTAACCGGCAACTTCGGGCAGATTAAAATGCCGGCATAAGTAAACCAGGTTAAGAATGTCTTTTTGGAAGCATGAACCACCAAAGCCTACAGATGCTTTTAGGAATTTTGGGCCTATGCGTGTATCCATTCCAATTGCTTTTGCTATTTCATCGATATCGGCTCCGGTTTTTTCACAGAGGGCTGAAATGGAATTGATACTTGAAATTCGTTGTGCCAAAAAAGCATTGGCTGTTAGTTTTGATAATTCAGAAGACCATATTTTTGTGGTTATTATTTTCTCCCTGGGAATCCAGTTGGCATAAATGTCGACCAAAGCCCGAATTGCCTTTTGCCCGTCATCGTCCTCATCCCCTCCAATCAATACACGATCCGATTTATAGAGGTCGGCAATGGCTGTGCCTTCGGCCAGAAATTCAGGATTCGAGAGGACTTTGAAGTTAACTCCCTTTCCTTCTGAGTTAAGGATGGTTTTGATTGATTCGGCTGTGCGGACAGGAAGTGTGGATTTTTCGACAACAATTTTATCATCGGTAGCCACAACAGCAATCTGGCGGGCACATAGTTCAACGTATTTCAAATCGGCAGCCATTCCTTTCCCAATGCCAAAGGTTTTGGTTGGGGTGTTTACTGCCATAAAAATCATTTGAGCTTCATGGATAGCCTTATGAACATCGGTTGAGAAAAAGAGGTTTCGTCCACGCGCATCTCTTACAACCTCTGCAAGACCGGGCTCATATACCGGCAAATTGGCCAGGTCATTATCATTCCAATCTGCTATGCGTTGTTCATTAATGTCAACAACGGTTACTTTGATGTGAGGGCATTGCTGTGCAATTACCGCCATGGTTGGGCCGCCTACATAACCGGCACCGATGCAACAGATGTTGTTTATTTTATCAGGAATATTCATATATGTGTAGTTGTTTTTTTTTGCTGCAATGCGATGCATGCATTGTTAGTTCGCTGAACCATTGTGGTGGATGCACCGCCCTACACAGTTACTTTGTACCCGAGGCTTACCCCGGGCTGATGCTTTCACCCATTTGAGGCTTTTTAGACAGCAACTTTGCCAGGCATTAACTACCAACGATTTGGGGTATAATTGTGTGGTTATTATTTATTGCTAGCTAATTAAACCTTTTAAGTCGTTTTTTAGTTTTGGTAAATCGTTAACGATTATTTGCCAAACAATATCAACATTGATGCCGAAATAATGGTGTGCAATAATATTCCGCAATCCATACACTTTCGACCAGTTTATTTGTAGATTTTTGTTTTTTTCCAAAGTTATGAATTTTCTTTCAGGATATAAGATCTGTCATCTTTGCTTTTAAAGACTTTGGATATAAAATTCCGGGACAGTTAGTGCTAAAGTGAAATTTTTCGGGTATAGTGTGTTTTTTGTTTGTAAAACAGAATTAACTTTTTCAGTTTTCTTCATTATTATCTAAATAGTTCCTATTTTTATGCCCCTTGAAACCAATTAAATTTTTCAAATAGTGCTACTTAAAAAAAGCTTTTTCCTTCTTCTTGTTTTTCTTCCGGTACTGCTTTATTCACAAGACCTGGAAATTATTAAAACATTACACAAAAACTGGAGGGCAGGTGCTTCGGGAGGGATGAGTTATCTTGCCATGGAGCTAAAAAAGGATTTTAGCCAGGCGGGAATGGACATGAATTCAACACCGAACATTGCATATTCACTTTTTTTTAACAAACGTTTTAAGAAACATATAGAAATTGGCCTTGAGCTTGAAAAAAATGTTTTCACCGGGTATAAAAATCATTCAGGGAATGTAAACTGGCTGATGTACAGTCCAACGTTCAATAATGAAAATTCACATTTTATACCTAATCCAATCTATTATTCTACAAATATCTGGTCGTTGTTTCTTAATATGAATTACAGCTTTCTTAATTTTTATTCTTATAAAAACAATTTCCTGAATATGAATGCATATCTTAAGGCAGGTGTTGGCTTGTCATCTATCGGTGTCGAAATGGGCTACCAGAACAAACAGGACTATTTCGATTCAAATTTACTTTGGCCCTTGTATGAAAAAGGCCAGGGCAGCCATCCTGCCCGCGACTGGTATGGTACTATTCATGCAGGGGCGGGGATAAACTACTTTTTTTCTGAGCGTATATCTGTTTCGCTCGAGGCTGTATTGTTATTTGTCAGTAATGATTACCTGGATGGTGTACATAATTTTTCAGCCACTAATCTTCCCGATGGAACTGTTGAAATTGAACGTTACACTGTTTTTGGATCGGTTGGGGAATTGAAAATCGGGGTTTCATACTATTTCAATTTATACCGTGAAACCGTTAACAAATCTTCAATCTGGAACAAGAAAAAGGAGGAGTTTAAAAACGATTTCTACTACGAGAAAAAACATAACCGGTTTAAATAAGTTTAGCCAACAAAATACTCTTTGATTAAAAAAACGATGAATTTCGTTCTCCCCTTTTGCAATGTTATGAATTATTCAAAAATAAAATTGTTACAATAGCTATCCATATTCATTGTGTTTTGATACTGATCAAATGTGAATTTGTTCAAATCAATCAATTTATTTTTATAGATAAATTTGCCTGAATAGTTCAAGTCATCCAGAAACTTAAAAGTTTCGATAACCCTTTCTTTACCGGCATGTCGGGCTTCAATTTCAACAATAATTTTAGGTTTTACAGTGCTTAATAATTTTTGCCCGCCTTTAAATACATTCAATTCATTTCCTTCAACATCAATCTTTAAGAATACAGGTTTGATGCCATGTAGTTTAACATAGTTGTCGATAGTTTGTGTTTTGACATTTTCAATCCGGTAGATTTCTTTTTTGGAGGAAAATTCCAGTAAAGTAGCTTCAGGTGATGAACCTATCCTGGTATTATTGGCAGGAATATATAACTTCGATATTCCTTGTTCAGCAGATAGTGCTAAATGCTCAATTTTCACATTTGTCCATCGAAATGACTTTTTCATCGAATTTAAGTACATGTAGAGATTGAGCTGAGGTTCAAAGCCAACAACCATTCCTTGTTCTCCAACACATTTTCTGATAAAATTTAAATATCCCCCTTTATGGGCTCCAATATCAAACACAGTATCGCCCTGATTTAAATTTTTCTTAATAAAGCGCATCCCTCCAATATCGTTTTTATACCGATATCGGAAAGTCCTGTAGCATAATTTTAGATTTTCAATCAAAACTTTGTGGTAATAAAATTAGTTAATTACAAATTGAATACTTCATACTACCCAGGGGCTTTATTGCAAAGGGAAGATTTTTTCCCTGTTCAGGTAATCAATTATATTGACAGGGTTTTTACCGTTTTCTTCAGGATTACATACTATGTCGGGGTTTTCGGGTTTTTGATAGGTTGAGTTGATTCCAGGCAGGTCGTCAACCTTACCTTCAATAGCCAGCTTGTATAATTCTGGTTTTTTCTTCATGCTGAATTCAAGAGTGGCATCCATGTAAACATTAACAAAACGTTCTTTGCCAATGATTTCTGCTACCTGTCTGCGGATATTTTCATCGGGGGAAACGAATGAACAGATAGTGATGATCTCCTGGTCGTTCAGGATACGTGCAATATGAGCAACCCTCCGAAGATGCTCGGCCCTGTCGGCAGGTGAGAAGTCGAGTTCCCTCGAAAGTCCCGACCTGACCGTGCTGCCATCAAGCAATACAACATTTGCACCCAGTTCGAACAACTCTTTTTCGAGGAGATAAGCCAATTCATTTTTCCCTGAGCCGTGAAGCCCTGTGATCCAAATTGTTGCCCCTTTCTGGTTATAACGTTTTTGCCGTTCTTCAGTTGTAATGAGGCATTGTCCTTTGTCAATTTTATCACGAAGTTCCTGAGGAGAATATTTCGTAGCAAGATTTTCACGGTCGAGCTTGTCGATGATCATCCCAACAGCACATGTATTGTGAGAAACCGGGTCGATCAGCACAAATGAACCGGTATTCCTGTTTTTCACGTAAGGATCGAAAAAAATGGGTTTAACTGTCGTTAAGGCTACCCTGCCAATTTCGTTTAATTCAAAACGTTCAATTTCAGATTTTTGCAGGGTATTGACATCAACTTTATAACGAATATAATCAATGCGGGCCTTGGTCGTATTGGTATTGTGCTTAATATAAAACTGAGTTTTTGAATCCATGGGTTTTTCATCCATCCAAACCAGCATGGCTTCAAAATGCCTTTCAATATGGGGGAGATTATCAGGATGGACAATCATTTCACCACGTGATATATCAATTTCATCTTTCAGGGTCAGGGTTACCGACTGAGGGGGGAATGCTTTTTCAATTTCACCGTCGTACGATACGATAGATTTTACTGAAGAGGTTTTCTTCGATGGGAGCACCATTACCGGGTCCCCTTTTTTTATTATGCCCGATGCCACCTTCGCAGCGAATCCCCTGAAATCCCTGTCGGGCCGGTTTACATATTGCACAGGGTAGCGGAAATCTTCAAAGTTGCGGTCGCTGCTCACATGTACTGTTTCGAGGAATTCAAGCATGCTTTTTCCATGGTACCAATGCATTTTTTCCGATACTTCTACAACATTGTCGCCTTTCAGCGCCGAAAGCGGGATAAATTCCACGTCGGGGATATTTAACTGTGTGATAAACGACCGGTAATCATTACAAATATGGTTAAATACTTCCTGATCAAATTCAACAAGGTCCATTTTGTTTACAGCCAGTACAACGTGTTTGATGCCGAGCAAAGAAACAAGATAAGTGTGACGGCGTGTTTGTGTAATCACTCCTTTAGTGGCATCGATCAGAATGATGGCCAGGTTGGCTGTTGAAGCCCCGGTAACCATGTTCCGGGTATATTGTTCGTGCCCCGGGCAGTCGGCTATGATGAATTTGCGTTTGTTGGTTGAGAAATACCTGTAGGCAACGTCAATTGTGATGCCTTGTTCCCGTTCGGCCTTAAGCCCGTCGAGTAATAAAGCATAGTCAATATCTTCACCTGCATGGCCAACCCGTTTGCTGTCGCGCTCAAGCGCGGCAAGCTGGTCTTCGTATATCAGTTTACTGTCGAACATCAGGCGACCGATCAGGGTTGATTTGCCATCGTCGACCGATCCGGCAGTGAGGATACGAAGGAGGTCTTTGCGTTCGTCCTGATCGAGGAAGGTTTTGATGTCAAGTCCCCCTCGTTCTGTGCCTGTTGGGTTATTGGTGTTGTTTGTATATGTTGTCATTGTTGTCATTGTTGTCATTGTTGTCGTTGTTGTCTTAAAATTAAGGTTGAGGTTAAGGTTGAGGTTAAGATTAAGGTTGAGGTTAAGGTTAAGATTCGCCTAAACCTAAGATAGTGAGTTGATGATTTTATTGATTTCAAATATGAGATCAGTATATTTGGTTAAATACGATTCTACAATTTTACCTTCAAAGTATCCTACACTTTTCCCATAAATTAAATGATTCTGAGTTTCAAATGCTGAACCTCTTGCTATCACATAGAAATTTGATTTATCTTTTTTGGTTTGTCTCCCAAAGGCCTCCGAAATATTGGCAGGAACACTGCTTGATGCCCTTCTGATTTGAGAAGTTAGGCTATAATCTTCTGATCTTGGGAGATTAACTGTCAAATTATATACATCAAGTGATAAATCATGAGCTTTTTGCCAAACAGGCATTTCTGTAAAACTTTTGTACATGATTTTAAGCTAAGGTTGAGATTAAGGATTCGCATCGCTCACAGATTTAGGTTGATGTTAAGGTTGAGGATGAATTAAAGTAACAAAAAAGCGCTCTTAACCTCAATCTTAACCTTAACCTTTTAAAAATGCTCTGCAATTTTTAAAAATACCCTTCCCTCTTCTTTTGTTCCATACTTGCTTCCTGGTCGAAGTCGATCACACGTGTTGTGCGTTCAGATACGGTTACGGTCATCATCTCTTCAACAATTTCCTCAATAGTTGTTGCCGATGATTCAACTGCACCTGTCAATGGATAACAGCCCAGTGTCCGGAAACGGACCATTTTCATTTCAGCGCGGTCACGCAGTTCTTTGGGCATCCTGTCGTCGTCAGCCATGATCCAGGTTCCATCGATATTTACCATAGGCCTTTCCTTGGCATAATATAGTGGGACTATAGGAATTTTTTCAAGCCTTATGTATTGCCATACATCCAACTCTGTCCAGTTTGAAATGGGAAAAACCCTGATCGATTCGCCCTTGTGGATTTTTGCGTTATAGATGTCCCACAGTTCAGGCCGTTGGTTTTTCGGGTCCCATTGGTGGAATTTATCGCGGAAAGAAAATATCCGTTCTTTGGCCCTCGATTTTTCTTCATCACGTCTTGCTCCCCCAAAGGCAGCATCGAATTTATATTTATTCAGCCCTGCCAGAAGTGCCTGGGTTTTCATAATGTCGGTATGAACTTTACTGCCATGGGTAAAGGGGCCAACACCCGATTCAAAACCTTCCTTGTTGTAATGAACGATCAGGTCCCAGTTTTTTTCCTTTGCATAGGTATCCCGAAATTCAATCATTTCCCTGAATTTCCATTTAGAATCAATGTGCATAAGCGGGAAAGGGACTTTGCCCGGGTAAAATGCTTTCTCGGCCAGCCTGGCCATTACCGATGAGTCTTTACCAATGGAGTATAGCATGACAGGGTTTTCAAATTCTGCGGCTACTTCACGGATGATGTGGATTGCTTCGGCCTCCAATTCTTTGAGGTGGGAGAGGGAGTAGGAATTGGTGTTTTTGTTTAACATATTTATTTCAAATTAAAAAATTAAATTTAGGTTGAGGTTGAGGTTGAGGTTTCCCGGTAAACCGGGACTGCTCATACTTCGCAGAAGGTTGAGGTTGAGGTTAAGGTTAAGATAGGCTTCGAATAATTTTGCTTATTTCGAAAATTAAGTCATTGTACTTTTTAATTAAATTGTCTGTTTCTTCTTTGATGAAATAACCAATTCCTTCACCGTAAATTAAATGATTCTGAGTTTCAAATCCAGAACCTCGTGCAATTACATAAAAGTTTGATTTGTCTTTTTTTGTTTGTCTGCCAGATGCTTCAGAGATATTCGCAGGAACACTACTGGCAGCCCTCCTTATTTGTGAAGTCAAACTGTAATCTTCAGATTTTGGAAGCCTGATAGTTAAATGATGAACCTCTTTGGCTAGTTCATGTGCATTTTTCCAAACAGATATTTCAGTAAAGCTTTTGTACATTTCGGTTGAGGTTTATTCAAAATTTGTAATTATAAAATACAGAGATTTCTCAACCTTAATCTCAGCCTTAGCCTATAAATTAAGTGTTGGATCGAAACGTATTTCAGGTAATATCTTCAATAGCATTGCCCTTATTGTTTCTTCTATGTCGGGGTTGTCATTCTTAACCACCAGAAAAGGTTTATCAGGTAATTCGAATGGGGCTGAGATGCCCGTGAAGTTTTTGATTTCGCCGGCACGTGCTTTTTTGTACAGACCTTTGGGGTCTCGTTGTTCGCAAATTTCAAGTGGCGTATCAACAAACACTTCAAGAAAGTCATTGTCGCCGATAATCTCTTTGGCCAAGTTCCGCATTTCGTTGGTAGGGCTGATAAATGCGCAAATCAGTATGATGCCGCAATTCATGAAAAGTTTGGAGACCTCGGCAATACGCCGTATATTTTCCAGCCTGTCTTCTTCGGTAAATTTCAGGTTTTTATTGATTCCTGACCTGACATTATCCCCATCCAATATCTGGCAGAAGTAGTTTAATTCGAAAAGTTTTTTTTCCAGCAGGCTTGCCAGGGTAGTTTTTCCCGAACCCGACAATCCGGTGAACCAGATTACCTTAGCCCGTTGTTTCAGGTAGATCTCTTTGGCATATCTGTCTTTTATTTTGTCAAAAACAGTATAGATGTGATTGGATGAGTGAGTCATATTGTTATTGTTGTTATCATTGTTGTCATTGTTGTCATTGTTGTCATTGTTGTCATTGTTGTTCACGACGTAAGTCGGGATTGCTATTGTTTTATAGTACTTAGAAATCTCAGAATTTCCAAATAAGTGGAATTATAGTAACTGAAATGATAAATACAATAATGTTGAGTGGCAACCCCGCCCTGAGGTAATCTCTGAATTTGTAGTTTCCAATTGCCTGAACAATCATATTTGTTTGATAGCCTATGGGTGTCGAGAAACTGGCCGAAGCAGCAATGCAAATCGCGATAAAAAAGGGTTTCGGGTCGACACCCAGTTGCTGTGCAGCACTCATGGCAATAGGGAAGGCAATTGCAGCAGCGGCATTGTTTGTGATTATTTCGGTACACACCATTGTTATGAGGTAGATAATTGCCAGCACAGCTCCCGGCCCCATGTGCTTGACCGAATTGATGGCCGAATTGGCGATAAACTCGGCAGCGCCGGAATTCATAAGCGCTTTGCTTATTGCAAATGCCGAAGCAATGGTGATAAGCACATCCCAGCTAATTGCACGGGTATATTTCTTGGGTGGAAAAACCCTTAAAACAGCCATTAATACAGCAGCCAGTGTGGCAAAGAAAAACATGTCGAGGGTATTCCCGTTAACCGTTGGGAGGTATTTTCCAAGTGTAGCCCCCAATATCATTATCGACACACTGGCAATTGTCCAGCCAATTTTGTAAGTTTTTACAGGCTTTTCCATTTCCCCTTTCGATGAAATCAAAAAGAAGATTTTCGATTCGCTCCAGCTTTCTACAAATTCTTCATCGGCCAGGATGACCAGCGAATCGCCGGGGCGAAGCCGTTCCTGGTTTAAGTTGGACGTGATGCTTGACCCGTTGCGGTGAATAGCCAGCACAATGGCTTTGTACCTGCCATAAAAATCAAACTCCTCGAGCGTTAAGCCAATACCGGGGAAACGGGGTGCAAGTACAACTTCAATACGGTGAAGGTTTTCACTTTTCAATATTTCTTCGAGGTTTCCCTGGGTGTTAATTTCCAGCCCGCTTAGTACCAGCAGGCCTTCAACGTTTTCATCGAAGCCCGAAAGCAAAAGGTTATCGTTTTCCTTCAAAACCACCTGTTCGCTTTTTGTGTCGAACATTTGAGAACCACGTTCAACAGCGATAACAGTAATATCTTTATGATCCTTCAAAACCCCGTTGCTTATCACTTCGCCAATGTATTTGCTGTTTGGCTTAACCCTTAGGTTGAAGTAATATTCTTTTTGATCATCAGTTTCGTTTTGCCCTTGTTTTTTTCTTTTACCGGGAAGCAACAGGTGGCCGATAAGCGACATGTAAATCAATCCGGCCAATGCGACTATAACGCCAATTTTCCCAAGCTCGAACATGTTTAAACCCTTAAATCCGTTTTCCTGCATTAATCCATCAACAAGAAGGTTTGTTGAGGTGCCGATGAGGGTGCAAACCCCTCCGAAAATGGTTGCATACGAGAGTGGAATTAAAAATTTATTTGGCGATACTTTAAGTTTTGTTGCCCAGCGCTTAACAATCGGGGCAAAAATGATTACTACGGGTGTATTGTTCAAAAATGCCGACAGCGCCGAAATGGGAATCATTATCCGCAGAAGCATAAACGGAATTCTTCTTTTCTTCTTTGGTAGGGCCGATGATGCCAGTTTATTCAAGGCCCCGGAATAACGGACTCCTTCACTGACAAGAAATAAAACGCCTACGGTTAACATCCCTTTATTTGAGAAACCAATTGCCAGTTCCGATGGGCTAATGATTCCGATTGCCATGAGCAGAACAGCAACAGAAAACAAAACCAATCCTGGTCGCATGGAGTCTTTCACCAGGGCAACAATCATAAGAACGATTGCAGCAAGAACGATGTATCCGGATAATGTCATTAAATAGTTTATGAGTGCCTGAGTGCCTGAGTGCCTGAGTTTCTGAGTTTGCCTTCAGTAAGCCCGGGGAGCGGGATTTATGATACAATAAAGTATGGATTTAATAAGTTTTCTTTGTTGTATTTCAAGGGGGCGTTTGTAGGGTAAATTGTAACTTTTTTCCCTGCGAATAAGGCAATAGCATGGCCGGCAGCTGTATCCCATTCCATGGTTGGCCCAAGGCGGGGATATATGTCTGCTTTTCCTTCGGCTACCATGCAAATTTTAAGAGAACTTCCTTTTGAAACCATTTCAAGGGGCTTGCCTTTGCTGTCGATATTTTTTATGTATTCTTCTGTATCGGGGCTCATGTGCGAACGGCTTCCAACAACCCTGTAATTATCGTGTTGTTCTTCAATTGGTAGTTTTATCTTATCGCTATATATGTTTTTCCCTGATTTGAAAGCCCCATTTTTGTCTGCAAAAAAAAGTATGCCTGAAACAGGGACATATACAACTCCCAGAATCGGCGTATTATTTTTTATTAATGCGATGTTTACAGTGAACTCGTCGTTTCGTTTGATAAATTCCTTTGTGCCATCGAGGGGGTCGACCATCCAGAATGTTTCCCAGTTTTTACGAATGCTGTATTCGATATCTTTTCCTTCTTCACTTAATATGGGGTAGGGTGTTTTCTCCAGTCGGGCAACAATGGTTTTATGTGCTGCTATATCAGCCCGGGTAAGTGGTGAGTTATCCGATTTTAGCTCAATATCAAAGTCGGATGAATTGTACACGTTGATGATTTCATTCCCGGCTTCGATGGCAGCTTCAATTGCTATGTTAAGGTATTGGTTCAATTCTTTGTTGTTATTGGTAAGGCTTTTGGTTATGGGTTTTTAAAGATGCAAAGCTTTAGGTGCGCTAAGACGCATATCAATGCTAAGACGCATATCAATGCTAAGACGCATATCAATGCTAAGACGCATATCAATGCTGAGACGCATATCAATGCTGAGACGCATATCAATGCGTCTTTACGGAATCAGATAGCTTCAGCTTCCCGATATCACTCGTTCTTCGTGACTGGCTGCTATCACACTTGGTTATTTCACAACCTTAGGTTATCATGTTTATAATTATCCCTCCCCTTAGGGGAGGTTAGGAGGGGCTTTTATACAGCTCCGCCTCCTCAGTCCCATTCTGGGTGAGTAGGTAACCCCCCAGCCCCGCCAGCTGGCGGGGGGCATGGGGCAGTGCAGTAATCTGATTAATTTTCAGCAGACCAGATCAGAATAAATTCTTCTTCGTTATTAATATATTTTTTCACCTCGCCGGGACGGATCGTAATGTACCTTACCTTTAGCGAGGTGCTTTCTTCTGCTTTATTGATCAACCGGGCAATGTACTCATAATTCAGTTCGTTACCCACAAGTATGATGTCAATAACTTTTCCGGCTTTTCCATGGGCCAGCTCACCTGTTAGAAAGGCCTTTTTAAGGTTTCCGATCTTTACGATGATTTGATCGATAACTTTATCAATGCCGGTGTATTTTAATACAAGTTTATTGATTTCTGGAAAAAACGGATGCCGGATGTTGGCCCTGAATACTTTTTTATTGCCTGAAATTTCTGATGTTAAAAGCCCTGAATTTTCAAAACGGTTTAATTCCTGCCGGATGGCATTGGTCGATTCCCCAAATTCAGCTTCAAGGTTACGTAAATAAGCTGTTGTATTGCTGTTAAGGAAAAATTTAAGCAATAGTTTAATGCGTGTTTTAGATGTAATCAGGCTTTCAAGCATAATTGAGTACAAATATTACTCAAACAATATTCAAAGATATGTTTTATCAAGTAAAAGTGAATGATGGAAGGGTAATTTTTTATAATTTTTTCAATAAATGGCCCTTTGGGTTATGTGAAATACCTGTTTGGTGTGATAAGTGTTAGGAACGTAAAGCATTGATGTTGTTATTATCTAGAATGAGACGCATGGCAATAGATAAAACGCATGGCAATGCGTCTGTACAAATACTGCTGATTGTTGTCGATCAGATAAGATAGTAGTGAGGCCCAGCCTTAATCCAGGCCAATTTTTCTAATTTCGTTTACAGGTATGTCAACAATTAATGACATGTTAAGTTGCTGTAATTGAACTGCAACCCGTTTTTTATTTTTGATGTTGACCAGCGTTCCTTTAATGCCTATAAGCGGTCCGGCCTGTATTTCAATTTTATCTCCAACTTTAAACAGGGAATGATGGAGCTCAACGGTTAATTCATTTTGCCGGAGCATCCGTTTTATCCAGTCGATTTGTTCATCGGGTATAATGGCAGCTTTTCCTTCAAACTTCACGTAAGTGACAACTCCCTGCGTCTTTAAAACGGCTTCATATTCCTTTAGCGTAATGTGTACAAAAATATAGCCTGAAATTAATGGAATCTCAACCCATTTTTTCCGGTCGCTCCATTGCCTTAGCTTTCGTTGCAAGGGAAGGTAAGCCTCAATGCCCTGGTAATCGAGCTCGAGCAGAACTTTCTTTTCAGCCCGGGATTTTGTGTATACGGCATACCATATTTTATTTGAAGGAATCATAGGATGAGGTTAAGGTTAAGGTTAAGGTT
>JAFGEV010000016.1 GCA_016931385.1 Prolixibacteraceae bacterium | reverse complement strand
TCTCTGCATTTGTTTTTGGACAGGGAACAGAAAAACTCCCAAGGAGTATACCGGAAGTGGAAGGTGTTTCTTCAGCGGGAATACTTGATTTTTTGAACGCAGCTGATACCAGTGGATTGGAATTGCATAGTTTTATGTTCCTGCGGCACGGTAAAGTAATTGCCGAAGGCTGGTGGAAACCCTACAGACCGGAATACAAACATATAATGTTCTCAGCAAGTAAAACTTTTACAGCAACAGCGGTTGGGCTTGCAGTTTCAGAAAATAAAATAAAAGTAACAGATAAGGTCGTTTCATTTTTTCCATATTCTCTTCCGGATTCGGTGAGCGATTACATGAAAGAAATGACAGTTCAGGATTTGTTAACCATGTCTGCCGGGCAGGAACCTGAACCGAGAGTGATGGGTTTTAACGGAGATTGGATAACAAAATTTTTGGAGACTGAACCCGCCCACAAACCCGGAACCGTTTTTATGTATAACAATATGGCCACCTTTATGCTTTCGGCAATCGTTCAGCAGGTTACCGGGGTAACCGTTTTCGATTACCTTATGCCGAGAATTTTCAAGCCGCTGGGTATTCGTGGAATTGACTGGGACTTAAACCCGCAGGGAATAAATTTAGGTATGATTGGGTTAAGGCTCCGCACTGAAGATTTGGCAAAGTTTGGGCAGTTGTTGTTAAATAATGGTATGTGGGATAATAAGCGACTTTTATCAAAAGAATGGATTGCGGAAGCCACTGCTTTCCATATAAAAAATGCTGACGAGCCCGAAGAAAAAAGGGTTTTGAATGATTGGGGACAGGGATATGCCTACCAAATGTGGCGTGGCCGTAACAATACGGTTCGGTTAGACGGAATGGGGGGCCAGTTTGTTGTGCTGATTCCTGATAAAGATGCAATAGTTGTTTTTACTGCCAATGCATCCAACACGCAAAAACAACTGGATCTCATGCACGATTATCTTATTCCTGCAATCAGTTCAGACAAAGCCCTGCCGGCTGTTCCGGAACTTTATAAAGAAATTCAGGAACAAACAGCTTCTTTAACTCTTCAACCTGGTTTCGCGGTCTCCTCTGTTTCAGATTTGAAGATGAAAATTGCAGGCAGCGAATTTATTCTGAGTAACAATGACTATAATATACAATCGGTTTATTTTAGCTTTAAGAATGGCGAATGTACTTTTGCCGTAAAAAGAGACAACACTGTTTCTGCGATAAAAGCCGGCGAAAGCGAATGGAAAATGTCAAACACCTCGTCACCTTCATTACTGGCCCCAAACCGTAAAAACTTTTCAAAATCAGTCGATGCTAATTATTCCATTGTACAGCCAGTTATTAAATTGGGAGCAAGATACGCATGGACTGATGCCAACACGCTGGAAATATCAGGCAGGTTTGTTGAAGAAAGCCTCGGTTCGGAAACAATAGTTTGCAAGTTTACAGAGCAAAATAACGACATTCGGGTTTCTATAGAACCGAAAGTTCCCGCTTCATCAGCGAGGGCAGCATTTAGAATACAGCCTGTAACCCTGATGGGAACAATGGTTAAAATTGAATAAAAAATCAGGTTGATTTTGCTGGAAACGGAAAATGCGGCAAGCTTGTTAACAAGAGGAATTTAAAGTTTTTACATAGTGAGCAGGATTTACCGGTGAAACTTGCATTTAGAATAAAGAGAAACAACCAGGGAAATGAGTTCAGACTGAATGAAAAGTAAAAAATTCATACTGCTTGTTGTCATTTCGTTCGGTATAAATTTAAGAATATTTGAACAAGATGTATTGATTACAAATGCTGCTTAAAAATTCAGTAAAAGTGTTGGGTAATAATGCGAAACATCCAAGCGCAGTCTGCTATTCATCGAAAATGAAACAGCAGGTGCTAACCTGAAAAATTAGTGAATGATTACAAACATTTCCCTTTACAAGCGGGACAAGAAAAAATAAAACGAAATAAGAGATATCTTCATGAATAAAACATTACAGAAAGTTTCCATACTGGAAAAAATTGGCTATAGCCTGGGAGACCTTGCCGCCAATTTAATATTTCAAACGCTGGTTACATTCCTCGCATTTTTCTACACTGATATTTACGGGCTCAAAAACGAGCATGCCTCAGTTATTATGCTCACAGTGGGTTTGGTAGCTGCATTTTTGTTCAATCCTATTGTTGGCGCGCTTGCTGACAGAACCAACTCCCGCTGGGGAAAATTCCGTCCATGGATTTTATTTACAGCCGTTCCGTTTGGCGTAGTGGCCCTGCTTGCATTTACCACACCTAACTTTTCATACAAAGGAAAATTAATTTATGCGGCAGGAATATATACTCTGTTATTGCTAACCTATGCAGCCAACAACTTACCTTACTCGGCATTAAGCGGTGTACTGACCGGGAACATGGCAGAACGGAACAGTTTATCGTCGTATCGGTTTGCTGCAGTAATGCTGGCTCAGTTTTTTGTACAGGTATTTATGCTTCCAATAATTTTGTATGTTGGGAAAGGAGACAAAGTTGCAGGTATCGAGTCGGTTATGACCTGGGTGGCCATAATCGGAACCATCCTTTTACTGATCACTTTTGCCACAACCAAAGAAAGAATTATTCCAAAACCAGAACAGAAATCAAGTTTAAAAGAAGATTTGGGCGATTTGTTCAAAAACAAACCCTGGATTATTATGCTGGGGCTCACCATTTTGATTTTTATTACGCTGGCCATGAAAGGCGGTTCGTATGTTTATTACTTTAACAACTATGTTGATGAGGATTCCCTGCGCAAATTTATTCAACCCATCCTGAATTTTCTTTCCGGGATTGGTCTCAACTTTTTTGAGTCAGATCTTGCTTCAGCAGGTTTTGGCCTTTTTAATGCCGGAGGTATCATCTTTTCAATGGCCGGAATTGCTGTTTCAAGCAAACTGGCCGACAAATTCGGAAAACGTGATGTGTTCAGAACAACCTTATTTATTGCGACTTTATTTATTATCATATTCATCTTTTTCAACCCGAAAGACGTGCGGTTAATGTTTGCTGCTCAGGCACTTCATATGTTCTTTTATGGAATTACCACTCCAATTTTGTGGGCCATGATTGCCGATGTGGCCGATTATTCAGAATGGAAAAATAACCGCCGGGCAACAGCAATTATTTTCTCGGCAATGATGGTAGGATTAAAAGCCGGACTGGCAATAGGAGGGGCAATTGTTACCTGGATTTTAGGACTATACGGGTATATTTCCAAAGATGCAGCGGCAGCCGGACAAGCAATTGTTCAACCCGAAAGCGTAGCGCAGGGCGCAAAATTGCTGGTAAGTATTTACCCCTCTGTTCCATTTCTCATTGGGGTAGGCTTCCTGTTCTTTTATGAAATTAATAAAAAGAAAGAAGTACAAATTCAACTGGAGCTGGAATCCCGAAGGAAAGATTAGCCTGAAATTTTTTGCAGAACAATTTATGAGTTAAAATTACTAAAGTGTAAATACGATGAAAGAACCAAAATACTTAGTACCAAATCTTTACACCGCCGATCCGGCAGTACATGTGTTTAACGGCAAATTATACATTTATCCGTCGCATGACATTGATTCGGGTATTCCGGAAAATGACAATGGCGATCATTTTGATATGCGCGATTATCACATCTTTTCGATGGATGATGTTGAAAGCGGAGAAGTTACCGATCATGGGATAGCTTTGGATATAAAAAATATTCCGTGGGCAGGCCGCCAGTTGTGGGACTGCGACTGTGCGCACAAAAACGGCAGGTATTATTTATACTTTCCGCTGAAAGACCAAACAGATATTTTCCGCATTGGGGTGGCAGTCAGCTATAAACCGGAAGGACCTTTTATTCCGCAGGATGCACCAATAAACGGAAGCTACTCAATTGATCCTTGCGTATTTGAAGACGAAGATGGCTCGCATTATATGTACTTTGGCGGTTTATGGGGCGGACAGCTACAACGCTACCGCAACAACAAGGCTATTGAGTGTGGTCATGAACCAAAAGACGATGAACCGGCACTGCCTCCAAGGGTAGCTAAATTAAGCAATGATATGCTTCAATTTGAAGAAAGCCCCAAAGAACTGAAAATTCTGGACGAAAATGGAGAAGAACTGAAAGCCGGCGATCACGACCGTCGTTTTTTTGAAGCATCATGGGTCCATAAATACAACCGAAAATATTACTTTTCCTATTCAACGGGAAATACACATAAACTTTGTTACGCTATTGGCGATAATCCGTATGGCCCGTTTACCTACAAAGGCGTTGTTTTAACTCCGGTTGTTGGATGGACGACGCATCATTCCATTGCAAAGTTTAAAGAAAAGTGGTATTTGTTCTACCACGACAGCGTTCCATCGGGAGGAAAAACCTGGTTACGCAGTATAAAAGTTGTTGAATTGGAATACCACGAAGACGGAACAATAAAAACAATGGAAGGGATGGATAAATAACATTTTGTAGCTGCCCCGTAAAAATGCAACATTGTATCAACGCGGCAAAAATAGCAGAACCAAAAAATGCTCCTTCTGCCATAAATATTCAATAAAATTATACATAAAAATATCCAGCAATCCGATAGTCCGCTGCAACGGCCGGTTGTAACAATACATGTACACTTTACTGAAAATACCAGCTTCAAAACCACTGAAAGTTTTATGGCAGACACAATTCCACGAGGCGGGTGTAAAAATATTTTACCATCAATTGCATATCATTAATAATATGATTTTTTGTTTAGTTGAATGCATTATATTCATTTTTCTTTTTTGA
>JAFGEV010000150.1 GCA_016931385.1 Prolixibacteraceae bacterium | reverse complement strand
TGGTTGGGATAACGACAGGAACCTGTTGAATACTGAATTGCTGCTGATTGACAATGAGCTTACCCTGATTAAAGGAAATGGAAATATCGATCTTGTGAACAGCAAATTAAATCTGAATTTGCAATTTGATAACACCCCCTTTGCATTGCTTGAAATCACAAAGCCTAAACTTTTTTATAATCTTCAGGGGTTTGCTTCGGGTAACCTGCTTTTACATGGGAAGACAAATAACTTATTGGTTGATGGGGTGCTGACGCCTTCGCCCGAGGTAGGCATAGGTTTCCATAGCATAAAAACAACCTATTATACTTCCGAACCTGTATCATTTAGAAACGATTCTATTATTTTCGATTCGATGGATATGAGGGATGAATACAATAATCCCGGTGTTTTTTCAGGAACGATTAAACACCAGAATTTCCAGAATATGATTTTCGATCTTTCCCTTAAATCTGAAAAAATTCTGGCCATAAACACAGATTTATCAGATAATAAGCGGTTTTACGGTACGGCATTTGTCAATGGTACTCTGGGCATAACCGGGCAGGCGAAAGATGTAACCTTAAATGGAAACTTTAAATCGGAAAAGGGAACTGCTTTATATATTCCTCTCGAGCGTAGGGGCAAAGCCATTGAATACGATTTTGTGCATTTTGTTAACAGTTCAACCGAAGAAAAAGTCAACTACTATCAAACACAACACACAGGCATTTCAATGAATTTTGATGTGGAGGTTACGCCCGACGCAAAAGTTCAGTTAATATTTAATTCGCGGAATGGAGATATTATTAAGGCCGAAGGTTTTGGAAACCTTCAGGTAAATATCGATCCGGCTTTTCATGTTGAAATGTATGGCGATTATATTATTGAAGAAGGTGATTACCTTTTCTCACTTGAGAATATACTGAATAAACGTTTTTCGATTGATAGGGGGAGCAGTATAAAATGGATGGGAAATCCTTACAATGCCGAGCTTGATATTTCAGCAATTTACAGGGTGAAAACATCATTATACGATTTGTTTCTCGATAGTTACCAGGATGAAGACTTCAAAAGGCGGATACCGGTCGACTGCATTATTCTGTTAAAGGATAAGCTGGAACAACCTTTAATCGATTTTGACATTGAACTCCCAACAGCCGAAGAAAGTTTAAAAGATCAGGTAGCCCAGCTCATTGCTACACAAGAAGATGTTAACAAACAGATAATTTCGCTTTTAATGCTCGGCAGGTTCTATACTCCAGAATTTTTTAACGGCAGGCCCACTGCCGAAACAGGCGCTGAACTTGTTGGGACAACTGCCAGCGAGTTGATATCAAATCAATTGTCGAATTGGCTGTCGCAAATTACCGATGAATTGAATATTGGCATCAACTACCGTCCCGGTAACGACATATCGAACGACCAGGTTGAACTGGCCCTTAGCACACAGATTCTTGATGACAGGGTTACAATTGACGGCAACATTGCCAACAATGCAAATCCCACCACAAATAACAGCGGTGATTTTGTTGGTGACTTTGATGTGAATATTAAACTTACTGAAAACGGTAAACTCCAGTTCAAAGCTTACACCCATTCAAACGACGATTTGATATACGATACAGCGCCAACAACCCAGGGAATTGGATTTATCTACCGTGAAGAGTTTAACACGCTGAAGGAATTATTTCAGTATTATAAGGAAACAATATTCAGGAAAAAAGAGAAGGTTGATAAAAAGGGAAAAGTTCAGCCTGAAATTTAAACAGCGTTTCATTTTTCTTTTTTATTTTGCGGGAACAATACTCGGGTAAAATAAAAATCTTTACCTCACGTTTTATAATATCAGTTAAATAATATAATTATGCTCACTTTTGTTTTATTACAGATGAATCAGGCTGCTGCCGCAGTAGCGGCCACCGAGGCAGAAGGTATTACTTTAAATTTTTGGGACCTCGCCCTTAAAGGCGGATGGATTATGGTTCCAATATTGTTCTTATCGCTGGTAGCTGTTTTTATTTTTGGAGACCGTTATATTGCCATTCAAAGGGCTTCGAAGGTTGATACCAGCCTTATGAACCAAATAAAGAACTACATCATGGAAGGGAAGATTGATGCAGCGCTGGCTTTATGCCGCACAACAAACAAACCCATTGCCAGGATGCTTGAAAAGGGGATTACCCGCATAGGAAGGCCCCTAAACGATGTGCAAACAACAATCGAAAATGTGGGGAACCTTGAAGTGAGCAGGCTTGAAAAGGGTTTGCCCGTTTTGGCAAGCGTGGCCGGTGGTGCACCAATGATTGGTTTCCTGGGCACTGTAATGGGTATGATCCAGGCATTTTACGACATGGCAAATGCCGGGAACAACATTGATGTCACACTGCTTTCGTCCGGAATATACCAGGCAATGGTCACAACTGTTGCCGGTTTGATTGTGGGCATCATTGCATATTTCGGATATAATATCCTTGTTTCAAGGGTCGAAAATGTTGTTTTCAAAATGGAAGCTACAACTACCGATTTCATGGATTTGCTTAATGAACCGGCATCGTAAGGATTATGGCTATAAAGAAAAGAAATAGAATAAGCGCGGAATTCAGCATGTCGTCAATGACCGATATCGTGTTCCTGCTGCTGATATTCTTCATGGTTACTTCAACGCTTATTGCTCCAAATGCATTGAAACTGTTATTGCCGAAAAGCAACAACCAAACGCAGGCAAAACCGCTTACCACCATATCAATAACCGACGATTTGCGCTACTATGTGAATACAAACGGTAAACTGACACCTGTTCGGTTTAACGAGATTGAACCTTTATTGCAGCGAACGATACCTCAGGGCGAAGAAATATATATATCGCTCAATGCCGACAAATCAGTTCCCATTGAAGAGGTTGTGAAAATTATGAACATTGCAAGGCGAAACCAGTATAAAATGATACTGGCCACAAGCCCCGAGAAATAACATTGTAAGTATTTTAGTGAGTTATTTTAAAAAACATAAAGAGGGGATTATCCTTACCCTGTTGTTTCATCTGGCATTGTTCTTCATCCTTTTGAAGTTTGGTTTTTTTACGCCACTGCCTTTGCCCGATGAAAAAGGTGTTCTGGTCGATTTTGGCACCTCTAACACCGGAATGGGCAAGGTTGAACCTGCCCCCCAAAGACAACAAGCCCAACAACAGGAACCCGTTGAACAAGTTATTCCACCTGAACCAACACCTCCCCAGGCATCTGAACCCGATGTTCAGGAGCCAGAAGCCAAAGAGGAAGTAATGACCCAGGATTTCGAAGATGCAGCTGCAATTGAAGCAGCAAAAAAGAAGGCAGAGGAAAAGAAAAAAGAAGAAGAGCTAAAACGCCGGGAAGAAGCCGAACGAAAAAAGATTGAAGAACAGGCCCGCCAGAAAAGGTTGGCCGAAGAAAAGCGGGTCAGGGACAGTTTACAAAGAATTGAACAGGCCCGGCAGGCAGAGATCAGACGAATTGCTGAACAACGCCGGCGCGACAGTATCCGTAAAGCAGAAGAAGATGCCAAAATTGCCGAGATCAACTCACGGGCCAAAAATGTATTTGGTGGCACAGGCCAAAATACGAATAGCACGTCAACAGGACAAGGTGCAACGTATCAGCCAGGCAACCAGGGATCGGTTGATGGTACGCCCGGGGTTAACCGTTACGGGCCGGGTGGAGGCGAAGGTATATCCTTTAATTTATCGGGCCGGTCAGCAGTTAGTTTGCCTGAACCTTTATACCCCGGAAACGATGAAGGCATTGTAGTTGTTGAAGTTACTGTTGATAAATACGGTAAAGTAACAAAGGCAACACCTGGAGTTAAAGGATCAACATCGTTAAATGGCGAGCTGCTAAAAGCTGCACAGAATGCTGCACTCAGGACACGCTTTAATGAAAATGCTGATGCGCCTGCATTTCAAACAGGAACAATAACTTACCGTTTTGTACTGACAAATTGATGTTCCGTAGGTTAATCGAAAAATATAAACAAACCACCGACTTAAACCGCTTCCTGATTAAAGGGGCCATACTATTTCTTGCCTGGCGCGTTTTTCGGAAATGGATGTTGCTTAATGCAGAATATTCTTCTTTTACCCAGGCCGTCTCAATAATCTATTTGAAAACATCCCGTTTTTTCCTTACAGTTTTTGGCTTCGACACCCATGTTAATTTTGAAGAACGTAAACTCTGGCTGACCGGGGCTAAAGAATCAATTGAGATAGTGTACGACTGCCTTGGTGTGAATTTATTCGCGGTTTTCCTCGTTTTTATGCTGGCTTATCCGGGCAAGGTTTCACTAAAATCGATATTTATACCAGTTGGATTTTTGTTGATTTTCTTATTGAACGCATTTCGAATGGCAGCTCTTACTTACATTGTGGCGCATTGGCCTGAAAAAATGGATTTATTCCATCACTTTATTTTCCAGGGAATAATTTACATAGGTATTTTTTTAATTTGGTTTGCCTTTATACGAATTGGTAAAACTAAATGCAATTTTAACAAATGAGTTCCTTCTATTGGACAAACGATACACTTTACTTCCTTTAAAAATCTTCACTGTTGTTTTGAATTCTCGATGAAATAACATTAAGCTGAACGGATTCTTTTTCTATTTCTTTTTTGCTTTTGCTGATATTAAAATATTTCAACTTTTTGAACATATGTGACACTGTCAAAAGGTATTTGTAACTATCATCATAGATGAAAAAATTAGTTTATGAATAAATTTTGGCCGGTGAAATATTCACTCAATTTAAATCAATAAACAGAACTATTAACAATCTAATTATGAAACTTATGAGAAAATTTTTATCTATTTTAACATGTTTTCTTCTTTTTTCCTTTGCTTTAAAAGCTCAGGAATGGAATATCAGCTCAGGTTCGTTTAATGCTTTGGGCACAATTTCAGCTACCACAACAGTTGAAGGATTAACTATTTATGCAACCGATGCTGCTTCTGTAACTGTTGACGGGAACAACAAATCGGTAAATGGCATGGATTTTACCAGCCGTTTGAAACTCGGTGGTTCAGGAACCATAACCGACGGTGCACCTGTGTCGAGGGTTTTGGCATTTGATGTTACAGGCCCTGTTACTGTGGCTGTAGCATGTATGTCATCAAGCAGTTCTTCTGACAGGGTGCTTGATATGATGTCGTCTGCCTCAGGTGAAGTGCTTTATTCTTACACTGCCTTGGGCGCTTCCATAAGCTATGAAGAATACAGCTATACCGGAGGGGCTGCCACCCTTTACCTGCTATCTCCTTCAAACGGGGTGAATGTTTATTATATTAAGGTTGAAGCAGCTGCTGTTACAGCTAATGATAATGAAATAGTAAAAGGCGGGGATATGGAAGATCCTTCTGTCTGGAATTTTTATTATAATTCAGCTGATGCGCACAATGTAGACGGAACTATTGAATTTGGCTACACTGCTGATAAACCATCTGCTGGTGAAGGTGGTTGCTATCGTGTTTCTACATACGGCCAATCAGCAACTTTCCTGTGGCAAAAAATAAAACTTGAAGCTGGACATACTTATCACTGGGATGGAGCTTTCAAGAATGCTTTGGAATCGGCTCCAAGTACATGGTTGGAATTTGGAATCATGAAAGAACAACCAACCGGCGGTGAAATTGCAACCGGTGAATTCAGTTATGTATTCAACCTGAATACATGGATGGGAGCTGACACGTTAAATGTTGATACTACCTTTGGAGAGTATTTCCCATTCTCTGGAGCAAATTCAAACACGTTCAAAATTCCTGAATCGGAAACCGACAGGGAATGGTTTATCGTTATTAAGACAGGTTGTTGGGG
>JAFGEV010000149.1 GCA_016931385.1 Prolixibacteraceae bacterium | reverse complement strand
TATTATTTTACCTGTGATCTTTAATATCCTTTGCATCAACAACTTTAAACAATTTGTCAGCACGCCTGATTTTGGTTTCCACCGGTACAGAAATCCTTTCTCCCTTTAATCCTTCGTCAACAGACTTCAAATCTACCCTGATTTCTTTTACGGCAGTTTGTACCACCCCTGTTGTTGGGCCGGTTACAATTATCTCATCGCCAACCTTTAAATTTTTGGTTTCAAGTTTAAATTCGGCTACCTGAATTTTTGAAAAATAATTGGTGCATTTTCCTATGTATATTTTTTTCTTTGTTGCACGCGAACCATAATTGCTGCTCCACTCACCCAGGCGCTGCCCCAGGTAATAACCATCCCAAAAACCACGGTTAAAAACAGAAGCCAGACGATGGTTCCAATCCTCAATTTTTTCGCTTGTAAAGTTATTTTCAAAATAAGCGTCCACGGCCTCGCGATAACATTCAACGGTAGTTTTTACATATTCGGGAGAACGTGCCCGTCCTTCAATTTTTAAAACCGAAACACCGGCATCCAGAATTTTATTCAGAAAATGAATGGTTTTCAAATCCTTGGGAGACATGATGTACTCATTTTCAATATCTAACTCTGCCCCGGTTTCCTTGTCGGTTACTGTATATGCCCGGCGGCAGGTTTGCAAACACGATCCGCGGTTTGCCGACGAGTTCATTTCGTGCAAACTCAGGTAACACTTCCCGCTAATGGCCATACACAGCGCGCCGTGGGCAAACATCTCCAAACGGATCAGTTCTCCTCCGGGTCCTTTGATCTGTTCTTCTTTTATTTGTTTACTGATTTCCCACACCCGCCCAATGTTCATTTCACGGGCCAGAACTACCACATCGGCAAAGTTGGCATAAAACCGAACGGCATCAATATTGGTAATGTTTACCTGCGTTGAAATGTGAACTTCGAAGTTGATGGAACGTGCATACTGGATAACCGAAATATCGGCCGCAATAACTGCCGAAACCCCGGCCTCTTTTGCCGCATCCAAAACTTCGTGCATCAGCTGTATTTCATTGTCAAAAACTTCAACATTCAGGGTTAAATAAGTTTTTACCCCGTTTTGTGAAGCGATTTCCGCTATTTTTTTTAAATCTTCAATGGAAAAATTATTGGAAGAGCGCGAGCGCATATTCAAATGCTCCACCCCAAAATAAACCGAACCTGCGCCTCCCTGAATGGCCGCCCTCAACGATTCGTAGGAACCAACCGGGGCCATAATTTCAACATTTCGTTTGTTCATACTAAAATTAAATGCCCCGCAAAGTTAAAATTTTATCCAGAAAACCGATTATACGATTTTTAGCTGTAAAGAGTAATACAGACAATCAATCGTTACATTTCCCCCCTTTGTAATGATTTATTTCTGTTGCCTGTATTACAACTTGTTTTCCCTTCACAGATTTTAGACAAACTTTTCCCTCTTCTGCAGGTTAAAAAGCCCGTATAGAATAAAAACAATGATTCCGATTCCCAAAAAAATCCGGTTTTTGGATATTAATCCCTGCCAAATTACCTCGTTCAAATTATCAGGTATCTGAAACGGATTTAGAAACACATTCCATTGTGTTCTTTCTATGGCATCCTGAAGTATGATTAAAGCCACGCCAATAAGAACCATTACCACGGCGGTTCCGTTTCCGTTTTTTATGAGGGTGGAAAACATAAAGGCCAGAGCTCCCATAAATACGATGGGATACATTAACTGATAGGCCATTTCAAATATATTGATACCGTATAACAGCACCGACGCCAGGGCGGCAAAAACGTAAATTATAATAAAAATGAGGCTAAAAATCATAAGTAACCTTACCAGCCAAACTTTATACCTGTAGTTTGGAATGCCAAAGAGAATCTCAAGCATTCGCGAATCATCATCGTTTTGAATACCAAAAACGGTTGGATAAAAAATCAGCAGGATACCCGGAAAAATTAAAAGTTCGTAAATGGTGTCTTCGCCCATGCTCCCCCGGTTGATAACCGTTTGCACCGCAAAAAACAGAAATACGGCCAAAGCAGCCAGTAAAAACCAGATAAACTTGTTGGCAAAAATTATTCTCAGATTATACCGAATCATTGTTATAAAAATGATCCATCTGTTTTTTAGTTCTAAATTCTTCATTTGTTTTTCGTTTTAAACGAAATCTTTAAGTAAACACAAATAGGCATCCTCCAGGTGCGGAGGTACATTCACTGCATTTTCCGCCGGTTTTTCTTTCGCCAGACACCGAACTTTAATATTTTCACCATCGCGCATGTGATGCACAATCATTTGTTTATTGGCGAAACTGTCGAAATCTTTGGCCGGAATGGTAAAATGCCATACAAAATTATTCCCCATGTTCACCATTTCGTTTGGTGTTCCAAAATATTTTAGGTTTCCTCTGTTGATTACAGCTACCTGGTTACACGAGCTTGAAATATCTTCAATAATATGTGTAGAGAAAATTACAATCCTTTCGCGGCTTAGTTCCACCAGCAGGTTTCTGAAACGGATTCTCTCGCGGGGGTCGAGCCCTGCGGTTGGTTCATCTACTACCAGAATTCGCGGCAGGTTCAGAAGAATTTGTGCAATCCCGATACGTTGTTTCATACCCCCGGAGAAAGAGCCAATTTTATCATCTTTTCTATCGAACATATGAACATTTTTCAGCACATATTCCAATCGATCATGTCGTACTTTAGCGTCCTTAATTCCTTTCAGAATTGCCTGGTAATCCAGAAAATCCCACGCCGACATGTTTTCGTATGTACCAAAAGCCTGTGGAAGATACCCAATCAGGCCCTGCAATTCTTCACGGTATTTTTGGGTGTCCATTCCGTTGATCCATATTTTGCCGTAGCTTTGTTCCAAAATCCCGCAGATTATCCTCATCATGGTTGATTTCCCTGCTCCGTTGGGCCCGAGCAAACCAAACATACCGGTATTTATTTCCAGTGAAACACCGTTCAGTGCTCTAAATGGTTTTTTGCGTTTGCCAATCACCGGTATTTGCCGTACCATTGTAAAGTAAGCCCGGCGCAAACCGGCAAAACGCCCGCCAATTCTGGCAATGTTCAGATTTTTATTGTGAATATATTCACCGGAACTGTAAATTACAAGCAACAACAACCAGATGATACCCACAAAAATTACCATCCCGATATTGTCCCACCGCTTTATAAAAATAAGCAGGAAGACAACTGGTACTCCCCAGTAAATAAGGTTCTTAAATATTTTATTTATTTTGAGGAAAATGGGTTTCGACGAAGCTTCGTACTTGTTGTTCAACACCTGTTTTAGTGGTTCGTACAACAGAAACAAAAAGAAATATACGGCATGCGACATTATCCACATCCACAAATTATTTTCCATGTAAATAAATACAAAGTAAACCAGGAAAATAAACAAGGGGACCAGCCAAACCAAGTCATAAAAATCGCGAATGTTTTTGTATGATTTGGTTAGTCCGGCGCGTTCCCGGATATTTATCCCTGATTTCCACTCACGAACAAACCTGTTGTCACGATCATAAATTTTTACCAGCCTTCTGATTTTTATGGTAATGGCTTGTTTTTCATCAACTACTTTTGAACTTGCCTGTCGTAAACTGGTCATAACAAAAGCCGTAAGCCCGGGAATGAGAATCACCAGCATCATAAAGTCCAGTAACTGCCAAATAAAGGTATCTACTTCAAAATAAATATAAACAGCTCCAATAATAAATACCAGCAGTTGTCCGATTTTAAGCACCCAACTCAGGGAGTTTATCCAGTTGATGGCGTTTTCAAGACCGGCATACAGTGTTGGAATAAAAATAAGGGTAAGCAATGTACTAAATGCCAGGCCACCAATGACGGTAATTGCGAAAGGAGCCCCAATTGCGCCCACATATTCAGCTTGTCCCATAGCCAGGGGGAACATGGCCACAATGGTGGTGATTGCTGTAATGAGGATTGGCCGCACACGCGAAAGGCCAGCGGTCATTAATGCTCTTGATTTGCGGTATCCTCTTTTGCGAAGAATATTGGCATAGTCGATTAAAATGATACCATTGTTTACAACTACCCCCAGCAAAATAAGAAAGCCCATCAGTGTATTTGCATTAAACAGGCTGTTGCCGGTAAATATTAATGCCAGGAAAGAGCCAATAGCAGCCAGTGGAACCGAAAACATAAGAACAAAAGGTGTTGACAATGATTCAAACACCGAGGCCAAAATCATCAGAATAAGAATAAAGGCAGCAGCAATAAGGAAGTAAAATTCAGAATACTGATCTTCTTCATGAATTACTTCGATGGCCACGCCCGCCGGAAGTTTGTATGACTCTACAATCTGGTCAATCTCCAGCCGGTAGGCTTCCAAAAGATCTTTCGATTGTTCTGCCTCATCAACAAACTGGTAGGTTACCTCAATTTGTTTTTCCTGATTCACGCGTGTAATTCTCGACATTCCTTCATCGTAAACCAAATCGGCAACATCCTGTAAATCGTAGGTTGCGCCTTCAGCATTACCAATCTGTAATCTTCTTAAATCGTCAATACCTTTATCAGTATCTTCCTCCTCTTCACCCGTTTCCAGTTTTTCCTTAATAATAATTTCGTATTCTTCGGTGCCTTGTTTAAAGGTAGCTCCCGAAGTAAATTCTCTGGAGAATGTGGACAATTCGGAAGCAATGTTGGCCAGGTTGAGGCCAAAATCGGTTAAAAGCAACTGGTTAAAATGCAAATGCACTTCGGGCTGATTGCTGGAAACACTTGACCTCACATTCCGGATTGATTCCAGATCTTCAATATAATATTCCAGGTCTTCGGCCACGCCTTTCATAACATCAAAATCTTCGCCTTTGATAACAATTTGTTCCTGGTTTGAACCAATTCCCAAAAAGCGGCCAAAACTTTCGGTGCCACTGCCACCCATTCCACCGCCACCTCCACGGAAGCTGCCGCTTGACGATGGTGCAGTTAAACTGATTTCGGCCTGCGAAATATTTTCAACCCGGGTTTCCACATCCGATTTAATTTCTGCCACTGCCCGGTCTGCAATGTCTTTATAATCCTCTTTCAGAATGATGGTTAAAACAGCTTCGTCCTCTTCAATCCTGGAGCTGACATCCTGCTTTTCTTCCAAATCTTCCAGCCGGCTTTCAATTTCTTGCACAACCAGGTCGGTTTTTTCGAGAGTAGAACCGGTGGGCATGGTAACGTACACCGAGAATTCTGTTTCTTCTACTTCCTGAAGGTTATTGACACTGATGGCCAGAACAATAAAAACCGTGATAAAAAAAACGACAATTGCCCCGATAACCGTACCGGCTGGTTTTCTCATAGCCGATTTCAGAAGTAAAATATAAATCTGAATAATCCGGTTGTTGGTGGTTACTTTTTCATAAAAAATATTGTTTGATGATTTTCCTCTCAGCAGAATGTGCGCTGCCATTGGAATAAGGAGCAAAGCCACAAACAAAGAAACCATGAGCGTAGAAATGATAGACACACCCACATGATTTCCGAGCAACTGAATCATATAATCGGTTGAGAACACAAATGGCAAAAACACGGTAACGGTCGTTAACGTTGCCGCCACTATTGAACGCCAAACTTCTTGTGTTCCCTGCACTACTGCGGTGTCAGCATCGTATCGTTTCCCCGAAAGCCGGTAAATGTTTTCCAGAACAACCACACTGTTATCCAGCAACATACCAATGGCCAGCACCAAACCAACCAATGTTAAACTGTTCAGCGAAATATTAAATGCATAAAACAGGTTAAAAGCCGTAAATACTGAAATTGGAATGGCAAGTGCAATAAACGAAACAATTTTCAGGTTTTTCAGGAACATCCACAAAACAAAAATAGCTAAAAGCCCGCCAACCAATGCAAGATTCATTATTTGGTTGATGTTGTCTTCCATGGTTTCGGCGGTGTTGGTTTGCACCACAATCTCCACATCTTTTGCTGCCAGTTCGATGTTGAGCCGCTGAATTTCTTCCTGAACGGCGTGTGAAAGATCGATAAGATTGGCCTGCGAGTCGCTGACCAGAATCATTGAAACCGCATCCAGGCCGTTCACCCTGCTTATGGTTTCTTCTTCTTTTACGCCAAAATAAATTTCTGCCACATCTTTCAGAAAAATCGGGCCATCGGCTACTACAATATTTTCAATATCCGACACATGGTCGTATTCGGCAGTAACATGAACAAAATACTGTTTTTGCGAATCATGTAAATATCCGGTAAATGTGCGGGCGGTTGAGCTTTGTGAAATGGCCCGCTGAATCTGCGACGGGGTAATATCATAGGCTTCGCACGCACCTGCATCGTAAGTAACTTCAATAGACTTTTCCTTACCGCCGTAAACCGACACCGAAGCAATTCCATCGATGTTTTCCATCTGGGCAGTAATTTCCTCGTCAACAATATTCCGAAGACGGTCGGTACCTCCGCTACCCCTGATTTGCAATTCCATGAACTGGTTGGTAAGCGACTCCATATCCACCCGGTTCACATTTACGATAAAATTCTCGTCCAGATTGTCGGTTACCTGGTCAATTTTTTCCTGAAGTTTGAGAAACGTGTACTTAAAATCGATATTCTGCTTAAAATTAACCTGTATGGAAGCGGATCGGTTATTCAACGATGACTCCATACTTTCAATGCCTTCAATGGTGCCGATTGCCCCTTCAATGGGAATAACAGCCTGGTTTTCCATGTAATTCGGGTCTACTTCAACCCTTGAGTTAATGGAAACAAACAGCATCGGAAGTTCGGCATTGGGCATTAACTCAACCTCAAGTCGCTGGTAGGAAACATACCCCAACAGGGTAAGCCCCGTAAACAACATGGCGATGAATATTTTTCTATTTATGATGAATTTCATGTGTTTTAATGTTTTTTAATATTGACATGAAACACACGGAACCCTTCCATAATATTTTTTTTCTTATTTTGATAATATGTAATTCCGGCTCGTTTCATCCTTCAAATTTCTGAAATTATACTTGTTCAACCGCTGTTTCACCTTTGCGTGAAAACAGTCCTTTAAATCGGTCTAAAACATCATAAACACAGGGAATAACAATCAAAGTTAACAGGGTTGAGGTTACCAACCCACCAATAACGGCCAGTGCCATTGGCGAACGCAGCGAAGCACTCTCTCCAAACCCGATGGTTAATGGCAGCAATGCCAGAATGGTAGTTAAACTGGTCATAATGATAGGGCGGATACGCTGTTGCCCGGCCATTAAAATGGCCTCCTTGCGGGCAACTCCATCGCGGATTAGCTGATTGATACGGTCGACTAAAATAATGGAGTCGTTTACGGCAATACCCACCAGCATAATTACCCCGATAATAGCCATGATATTGAGGGTTTTCCCCATAATAAAGAAGGTAATAATACTTCCTACAACGGCCAGTGGTATGGTTAATAAAATGGTAAACGGATGAATAAGCGACTCAAACTGAGAAGCCATTACCATGTAAACCAATACAATAGACAACAACAATGCAAAACCAAGATTGGCCATTGATTCCTGGCGTTTTTCTTCTTCACCGGTTACTAAAATGCGGTAGTCCTGCGGCAATTCAATAGAAGAAGTTTCTTCCCGAATTTGGGTTGCAACATGGTCAAGAGCAATCCCTTTTTCCATTTGGGCCGTTACTTTGCCAATGCGGTTCTGGTTTCTTCTGAATATTTCTTTGGGAGAAACGCCGTAGGAAATCTCGGCAATTTCGCTCAGCCTGAAAACCTGGGTACCCGAAGTAATGGTCAATTCATCAATTTCATTTAATCCTTTTTCCGGAACTTTAATGGTAATATCCAGCATTTCTCCTCCTCTTTCAAGCTCTCCTGCAGTTCCTCCTTCAAGTTGTTCCTGCAGTTGGGATATTACGGTATTGATATCGATGCCATACATTCCGGCACGTATTCTGTCAACTTTTACTTCGACCTCCGGAGCACCGTTTTCTATTGACGACTGGACATTAAACAAGCCGGGCATTCCAGTCATTTTTTCTTTTACCTGGTTTACAATGGCTTCGATTTCGTCCATCTCTTCTCCTCTCACTTCAACAACTACTGGCGCTTCATCGGTACCAAGAATGGATTTCAGAGCGCTTTCTTCCTGGGTAAAAGTAACCTCCAGCCCTTCAATACCGGTTAAAAGTTTATCAAGGGTTTCAACCACAGTTTCGGAATTTACGGTCGATTCATTTTTCAAAATCACTTTTATCTCGGCTGTGTTTTCGCCCTGAAATACCGAAGTTTCGTCGCTTTGAATACCACTTGAAGGCCCGGCATGAGAATAAATTTTGTCCAGATTTTCCCCCAAATAATCGGTAAGTATATTTTCAATATTTTTTACGGTTGATTCGGTACGGCTCAGTTCCGTGCCTTCCTGAAGTTTTAAATTCACCGTTAATTCCCTTGTTTCAGTTTTGGGCATAAATTCTGTTCCAATAAATGGAATCAGAAAAACGGAGCCAACCACCAAAACAGTGGTCAGAAAAATAACCACCCATTTCGCTTTTAAAACTTTTTCAAGAAAACGTCCGTAACCACCTACTTTTACCGACTTGTGTTTTACAGGCATTTTTTTGTTTTTATAAAACCTGTGATACATCATGGGGATTAGAAAGATGGCTACAAAAAGCGAGGATATCAGCGAAAAAGCAACGGTCCATGCCTGATCTTTAAACAATTCGCCGGAAGCACCGTGTAAATACACAATGGGCAGGAACACAATTATGGTAGTTAAGGTTGAGGCCGTAATTGCCCCTCCTACTTCTGAGGTACCAACAATTGCCGATTCCTTGGCGCTTAACCCGTTTTCGTGGTTTCGAAATATATTTTCCATTACAACAATGGCATTATCCACCAGCATCCCGGCGCCCAGCGCCAACCCTCCCAGTGTCATAATATTTATGGTAAGGTGGTTGAAATACATCAGATTAAAGGTTGCAATTATGGAAACGGGTATGGCCACACTTACAATTAAGGTTGTTCCGAACCTGCGCAAAAAGATAAAAAGAATAACCACTGCCAGTAAAATCCCAAGCAATGCTGATTCCTGCACTTCGCCAATGGCCTCGCTGATAAATCGTCCCTGGTTGGTTACCCTTGTTAACTGATACCCGGGCAGGGCTTTTTCAATCTGTTCCAGTGATTCGTTGATTTGTTCAACGGCTTTCACAGTATTGTATTTGGTTTCTTTGTAAACAGCCAACCCGATGCAACGTTCCCCGTTGATGTGTACAATATTGTCGGGCTCTTTATTCCCAAAAGTAACCGATGCAACATCTCTCAAAAATATGGGCGCCATTGATACTGTTGTCTGCCCTTCGGCTACTTCCCGAACAGCTTTATACCCAACAATAAGGTTTTGAAAGTCTTCAATGTCCTGGAGCATACTCACTCCCTTCACAATATACTGCATTCCCATTTCGCTGATGCTTCCTCCGGAAACACTGCTGTTGAAACTTTGAATACGTGAACTTATTTCATCCATAGTCAGATTCTGTGCCTCCAAACGGTAAGGATCGGTTTCAATAATTACCTCGCCTTCTTCCTGACCTGAGAGTTCCACTTCGGCAACTCCTTCGAGCCTGACAAGTTCGTTGCGGATATAATTTTCAGCTGATTTACGCAACTCATTCATATCCTTTATCTCGGTGTGCGTTAAACCGATAAGCATTACCGGAGATGTATTTGGGTCGTGCTGGGTTATGGTCATTTCATCGATTTCGGAATTCTGAGTGAGCGTATTTAACGCCTTCTGTAAATCGAGAAAAGCCTCATCCATATCTTTATTCCAGTCGTATTCAACGGTTATTTGCGCCGAACCTACTTTGGATACAGAGGTAACCTGAATAACATCGGACTGGCGGATGGCAAGCGCTTCAATGTCTTCCACAAATTGTTTTTCCATCTCCTCGGGCGGACGTTCACCCGACTGGATTTCGACAAAAATCCTCGGAGAATTTAAGTCGGGAAACAAGTCAACACCCAGTTTATCGTACGAAATATATCCTAAAAGAATCACTCCCAGGACAAACATCAGGATAGTTACCGGGTAATTGACAGAAAATTCTGTTAATTTCTTCATGTTCATCAGTTTTCTTGGTTGCCGGTCACTTCCTAAAGTATAACTTTTACTTTTGAACGATCGCGCAATGTTTCATATCCGTCAATAATCAATCTGTCGTTAACGCTGAGCCCTTCCAGTACTTCTACTGATTCCTGGTTCTGAAGCCCGATGGTTAACCAGCGGTCTTCGGCGGTGCTGTTGCGGCCCACCACAAAAACATATTTCCCGCGGTTACCGGTCATGATAATATCTTTGGGAATAACAATCGTGCTGTCTTTCTGCGCGGTAATAATATCGGCTTTCACAAACATACCCGGGCGTAATTTCAATTCCGGATTGTCAATTTCAAGAACACCTTTGAAGGTTCTTGTTTCGGTGCTGATAATGGGAGAAAGCTCTGTAATATGCCCGATTAAAGTGTCTTCGCTAATTGTGTAGTTGGTTATCAGTGCCTGCTGACCAATTTCAACTTCTGAAATATTTTTTTCGGGAAGGTTTATTTCAAGATACATCTTGCTGTAACTCATTAAGCTTACTACTTCGGTTCCTGAAGGCACCTGTGTTCCTTCGGTAAAGTAAGGCAAATCAACTATCACTCCGCTAAAAGGGGCAACAACGTTCATTTTAGCCAGCTGCAACTCGGCATTTTCATAATTGTATTTCGCTGTGGTTTTTGATACTTCTGAATTCCGAAGCTCGTACAGTGTTACACCGCCTTTTTCATACAGTGACTTTTGTTTGTTGTATTCATCTTCCGAAATTTCGAGGTTCAGTTTTGCCGATTCGATGGCAACACTGTTTTCGTATTCCCGATCTTCCAAACGAATAATTACCTGGCCTTCTTTAACTTTATCGCCCAATTTGAAAGGCCTTCCGGTTTGCGGGTTTGTCATTATATGGTATTTCCCGCTCATTTCAGTGCTTAACGTAGTTTCCGACTTTGCGTTTGCAGTACCGGTGGTATTGATAAATTGCATGATACTTCCCAGTTTAACACTTTCAACTGATACGGGTGAAGCCAATTCAGTATCTCCGCTTTGCGTTTGATTGTTGCAGGAAACGATTGCTGCAGCAATACCTAACATAAATAGTAATCTGATATTTTTCATTTTTGTCTGATTTTTCCTGGTTTATTTTTCGTTTAAATATAACTCGGCAGGTATAATTTCCTGTTTTGATTCAAAGTCGTACAAACTTTGGATTTTAAGGTTTAACAATTCAATTTTATAATTTATAAGCGCCTGTGCATAAGCCACTTTCATTTCCGAAAGCTGTTGCTGGTACAG
>JAFGEV010000148.1 GCA_016931385.1 Prolixibacteraceae bacterium | reverse complement strand
GCCATGAAAGAAGTAAGCTATCTGATTATTGTTTGCTGGCGGTTTGGACCAACAGAAACAATTTTTATTGGCACCCCTGTTTTTTCTTCGATAAATTTGATATAAGATTTCAATTCTTCAGGGAATTCATCTTCAGAAGTAATTTTGGTAAGGTCTTTTTTCCAGCCCGGCAATTCCTCGTATACTGGTTCAACCTTCTCGTTTAGCTCATACGGAAATTCGTTGGTTATTTTACCGTTAATTTTATACCCGGTGCAAATTTTAATGGTTTCAAATTCATCAAGTACGTCAACTTTCATCATAATAAGGCTTGAAACCCCGTTAATCATGATAGAGTAATTCAGGGCAACAAGGTCGAGCCAGCCGCAGCGGCGTGGCCTGCCAGTTGTTGAGCCGTATTCATTTCCTTTGTCCCTGAGGTTTTGTCCGGTGACATCGTTCAACTCGGTGGGGAAAGGGCCTGAGCCAACCCTTGTACAATAGGCTTTGAATATGCCAAAAACTTCACCAATATTGCGGGGTGCAATGCCCAGTCCGGTACATGCGCCTGCACAAATTGTATTCGATGATGTTACGTAAGGGTATGATCCGAAATCAATATCGAGCATAGTACCCTGTGCCCCTTCGGCTATAATCGATTTGCCGCTTTTAAGTTCTTTGTTAATGTAATTCTCGCTGTCGATAAACCGGAACTGTTTCATAACCTCGACACCTTCGAACCATTCTTTTTCAAAGTTTTCGAGCAGGTTGGAATAGTCGAAATTGTAATACTTTTCGAGGGTGAGCAGATGCTGGCTTTTCCTTTGGTTGTATTTTTCTTCAAAGTTTTCGAGCATATCACCTACCCGCAATCCTTCGCGGCCAATTTTGTCACGATAAGTAGGGCCTATGCCTTTTAAGGTCGATCCGATTTTTGTGTCACCCTTTGCCTTTTCAGATGCAGCATCGAGCAAACGGTGTGTGGGCAATATCAGATGTGCCTTTTTAGATATCAACAGGTTGTGTTTAATGTCGAAACCAATCTTTTTGAGAGATTCAATCTCTTTTTTAAAAACCGATGGGTCGAGCACAACACCATTCCCGATCACGTTCATTTTGTTTTTTCTGAAAATGCCCGAAGGGATGGTGTGCAATACTTGTTTAATGTTGTTGAACTCAAGTGTATGGCCTGCATTTGGCCCTCCCTGGAAACGTGTGATTATATCATATCCGGGAGTTAAAACATCCACAACTTTTCCTTTACCTTCATCGCCCCATTGCAGGCCTAGTAATACGTCAACTTTCATTCGTCAAAATCGTTAATTATTTATTTAATATCATACAACCTATTGATTGAATAAAAACTGTATCGACAAAAAAATAGGTTTACCCCAATATTTGTGGAATAAACCGCCAGGTAACCGTATTCGATTATGGCAAACAAAAATACAAAACATATCAGTGCCTGCCAAGTATAAAAAAAGAATGTTTAAAAAGTTAGCATTTTAATGCTTTTCAAGGGGGGTAAATCCGAAATGGGACTGAGGCTAATTTTTTTATTTCTTTTCCCTTATTTTACGGCCATAAATGTAAAGAGTATGATGTGAAAGCCTGAAGTTGTTTTCAATGCAGGCATCTTCGATTATTTGCCGTATACGTGGGTCGAAAAATTCCATTACTATCCCTGTTTCAATGTCAATCATATGGTCATGGGTTTCTGAAGCATAGGCACGTTCGAACTGTGCAATATTTTTGCCGAACTGATGTTTAACAACCAGCTTGCAATCGAGTAAAAGGTCAATTGTATTGTATAATGTAGCCCTGCTGACCCTATACTTTTTATTTTTCATCGAGATGTATAGTGTTTCGATATCGAAATGACCCGAACGCGAGTAAATTTCATCAAGTATCGCATAACGTTCAGGTGTTTTTCTGTGCCCTTTTTTCTCGAGATATTCAACAAAAATTTGTTTTGCGCTTTCCCTTAGCTTTTGATTATTCATAATTAAACTAAGTTAAAATTAAACAAATATAAGAAAATTGTAACAAACCCTGAAAGGTTTAAGTGAACCTTGTTTTATAAAAAGATACCACATCTGGTTATTTTACCCTTTCGACGCTTTCAACACCTTTAACCTTATTTAATTTTGAAATAATGTTTTCAATATCGTTTGTATTGTGAACATACAAATCGAGTTTTCCTGAAAAAACGCCTTCGCTGGCATCGAAATGTACAGTGCGCATGTTTACATTATGGTCTTTAGAGATGATGCCGGTTATTTCAGTAACAATTCCTATGCGGTCGAATCCTTTTATAATAATCTGGCTCAGGTATGATAAAATTTTAAATTGTTTCCATTTGGCAGTGATAACCCTGTCACCCTCGCTGGCAAGCATTTTTGAGGCTTCGGTGCATGATTTTTTATGGATGATGATTAGGTTGTGCGTATCGAGATAACCAATAACGTCATCACCCGGAATGGGGTTACAGCATTTTGCCAGTAAAAAGTTTTTCTCAATATTTTCTTCGCTTAGGATGTAGGGTTTTCTTTTATCGAAACTTAAATTTCCGTTATTTTCGAGGTTGGTTTTTTTCTTTTTCCCAAGGCTTAATTTCCAGTATTTTACAAGTTTATTTGTTTCTTTTTGTTGTTTAAATAACTGGCCGATATTTTCAAGTGAAATTAATCCGGAGCCAATTTGGCCATACATCTGAATTTTCGATTCAAGGTTAAAATTCTTTAGCAGAGTATTAATGGTTTCGTTCGAAGGTACCAGGTTCTCATTTTTTAACGCTTCTTCAATCAATTGTTTTCCCTTATCGATATGCTGGCTGTGTTCGAGCTTAAACGCGTCTTTAACCTTTTGTTTGGCTTTGGCTGTTATGACAATCTCGAACCAGTGCGATTGTGGTTTTTGTTTTTCTGAGGTAAGAATTTCTATCTGATCGCCGCTTTTTATTTCGTGGCTAAAGGGTACAAGCTGGTGGTTAATTTTTGCCCCGATACATTTATTGCCCAGGTCGGTGTGTATTTCATATGCAAAATCGAGGACGGTGGAGCCTTTGGGCAGGGTTTTCATTTCACCCTTGGGTGTGAAAACGACGATTTCGGAACTGAATAGGTTGAGTTTAAAATCATCGAGAAACTCAAGTACGTCCGATTCGGGGTTTTGAAGGGTTTCTTTTATTCGCTCAATCCATTTGTCGAGCTCGCTGTCGTGGGCCAGTTCGCCTTTATATTTCCAGTGGGCAGCAAAGCCACGTTCGGCAATTTCATTCATTCGCTCGCTACGGATCTGCACTTCGACCCATTTTCCTTCAGGCCCCATAACAGTAACATGCAAAGCCTCATAGCCATTTGCTTTTGGAATGGTAATCCAGTCGCGTATGCGGTCCTGTTTATAATTGTATATTGATGTAATTACTGAAAATATTTCCCAGCATTTCCGTCGTTCGTCCATTTGCTCGGTTCCCGAAAAAATTATGCGGATTGCCAGAAGGTCATATACTTCATCGAATGAAACCTTTTTGATCTGCATTTTTTTCCAGATGGAATAAACCGACTTCTGACGCCCTTTTATCGAATAGCTCAGGTTTTCTTTGTTAAGTTTCTCCTCGATTGGTTTTATAAACTGTTCGACAAGGTACTGGCGGTGTTCTTCCTTGTTTCGTAGCTGAAGGGAAATGTCGTTGTATTGGTCGGGAAATTTGTATTTAAGGCTAAGGTCTTCGAGTTCGGTTTTTATGGCATAAAGCCCAAGCCGGTGGGCAAGTGGGGCATAAATATATAGTGTTTCACCCGATATTTTCAATTGTTTGTTTTGTGACATCGAGTCGAGCGTGCGCATGTTATGCAGCCTGTCGGCAATTTTTATCAGGATAACCCTTACATCATCGGAAAGGGTTAAAAGCATTTTCCTGAAATTGGCTGCCTGCTTAAAATCAAATTCACCTTCCAGCTTTGTTAACCCATCAACTATACTGGCAATTTTTTCCCCAAACATGCTTTTAATATCGTCGAGCGTGTAATCTGTATCTTCAACCACATCGTGTAAAATTGAAGAAACAATTGATTTTGTGCCCAGGCCAATTTCTTTGGTGACAATTGTAGCCACGGCAAGGGGGTGCATTATGTATGGTTCGCCCGATTTCCGCCTTACGCCCTCATGGGCTTTGTTAGAAAAATCGAAAGCTTTATGAATGGTTTGCAAATTCTCTTCAGTAAGCGTATGCCTGCATGATTTGAGCAGGTCTTCAAACGCTTCCTGAATTTGACGCTTTTCAAGTTCCGATTGCAGTGCCATTCTTTTTTATTACGATTATGATTCTTCCAAAAGTAATTTTTTTTGCAGTAAAATAAGCGGTTAATGCTTCTTTCATTCAGGCAATGGCAGATTTCTTAAATTTTGGATAATTTCTTCAATATGGTAAACATGGATGATGCCTGCATTTAAACCGGCTTCAATGTCAGATAGTTTATCGCCGATTAACAACGATTTTTTAAAGTTGATGTTAAATTCCTTGCCGGCTTTAAGTATCAAGCCTGGTTTTGGTTTCCGGCAATCACATTCGCCTGAGTAGTCGGGGTGGTGGGGGCAATGATATACTTTTTCGATAGTTATTCCTTTTTTTGAGAATTCGGCAAGCATCCATCGTGTGAGTATTTCGTATTCTGTTTCGGTGTAAATTCCCTTTGCAATTCCAGCCTGGTTTGTGATTACGATCAGGATGAAACCATGTTCTGAATAAAATTTGCAAACCGGGAATATTTCTTCAATAAAAACGAAATCTTCGATTTTATGCAGGTAATTTACTTCTTCGTTTATTACCCCATCGCGGTCGAGAAACAGGGCTTTGTTCATGACATGAACAATGTTGGAAATTCCAGCTGTGCTTTCTGGTAATCATCAGGAACCCCAATGTCGATAAAATAGGCATCTGAAATGAAGGCGTTCATAGTGATCGATGTTACATATTTTTCGAGGAACCCGGTCTCAAGTGAAAATTTTTCAGGCCAGTTTATGCCTGTAAAGAAAGTTCTGTCGATTAGATATACCCCGCCGTTTATGAATCCTTTTTCGGCTGGCTTTTTTTCTGAAAAAGAAACAACACGGTTGTTTACTATTTCGAGTGTGCCATATCTATCGAAATTGCTCATTTCCTTCACGGCTATTGTTACTGTACTATGCAATTTTTCATGTTGATTCTCCATTTTTAAAAAATCGATAGGGAAGAGCGAATCGCCGTTTACAATAAAAACGTTTTCAGAACTACAAAGTGACATTGCTTTTGCGACTGCCCCGCCAGTGCCCAGGGGCGTTTCTTCTTCACTATAAAGCAGTTCGGTTCCGGAAAAACTATTGACGAAATAGGTTTTAATTTTATAGCCCATATATCCAAGCGAGAGGATAATTCTTTTTGGATAATGATTTTTAATCGTTTTTATAAGGTAGCTTAAAAATGGCTGATTATTAATAGGTGCCATCGGTTTTGGGAGGTCGGGTACGAGGTGTTTTAAACGTGTGCCCAGCCCGCCAGCAAGGATAATCACGTCGCTATCCATTTCCAAAGAGGTTTTTTTCGACAAATTCACATACAATATGACCGACCAATATATGTGCTTCCTGAATGCGGGGTGTATCGTCGGAAGGTATATTGATCAGAAAATCGGCATGTTCTTTCATTTTCCCACCTGTTTTGCCTGTAAATGCCACGATCTTCATCCCGGTTCCACGGGCTACCTTAAATGCTTCTACCACGTTGGCCGAGTTTCCCGAGGTTGATAACCCGATGAGGACATCGCCTGGTTTTCCTGTCGATTTAACGTAACGGGCAAAAGCCTGCTGAAAGCTGTAGTCGTTTGAAACGGCTGTGATGAAAGATGAGTTCACATGGCAGGCTTCAGCCTCGAGGGGATCTCGGTCGATGTAAAATTTCCCTGAAAGTTCGGCGGCAAGATGTTGGGCATCGGCTGCGCTGCCCCCATTTCCGCAGAATAAAACTTTTCCTCCGCTTTTGTATGTGTTACAAATGCAATCGATAATTAAGCTGATCTCGTTCTTAAGCGCTTTATCGTTAAGGATTCCTTCCTTTACTTTAATCGATTCACTTATTATTTTATCTATCATATCAATGGTTAACTGTCCACGAGGTAAGCCCCGTTTTACAAAAATTATAATTTTTTATTTCTCCGTTGAACTGTCCCAGGGCATCAATTACAGAGTGGCGGCTGTTGCCCGGGCAATAAAAGAACATGAAGCCCCCACCGCCGGCACCCGAAACTTTGCCCCCTGTTGCGCCGGCATTTATGGCAGCCTTGTATATACTGTCGATATATGGGTTCGTGATGCCGTTTGCCATTTGTTTTTTATTTTGCCATCCAAAATCAAGAATAGGGCCCAGTGAATCAAGTTCTTCTTTTAGAAGAGCTTCTTTCATTAAAATTGCCTGTTCTTTTATTTTGTGCATTGCTTCTACCTGAAGTGTTTGTTTTTCACGTACGCTTTTTTGTTGCATATCAATAATGTTTCCCGAAGTACGGCTTGCACCGGTGAAGAAAAGGACGGTTGAATAAGCCAGTTCGTTTAGCACAGAGCTTTTAATTCGAAGCGGGTTTACAATCACTTTGTCATCGGCATAAAATTCCATGTAGTTCACTCCACCGAAAGTTGCGGCATATTGGTCTTGTTTCCCACCTGTCTGCTTGAGGTCGGTTCTTTCAATATCGTATGCCAGCCGTGCAATGTCGTATTCGCCAAGGGGTAACTTCAGCCATTCACAAAAGGCACCCAGAATTGCAGTTACCAGGGTGGATGATGATCCAAGGCCTGAGCCTGGAGGTGCATCAACATGAGTGATGAGTTTGAAGGATAATGGTTTATTAGTGAAGGTTTTTACTATGCGGTTATAAATCCCGGCATGTAATTGCAATTCATGGTTTACAGGTAATTCTTTGGTCGATTCGTATTCCAGGGCAGTTCCTTTATCAATCGACTGAAAAATGATTTTATTGCCTGGCTTGGGTTCAAGCGAAGCATAAGCATATTGATTTATTGTGGCATTCAGGATTGCGCCACCGTATAAATCGGAATAAGGTGAAACATCGGAACCTCCGCCGGCCAGTCCAATCCGTAATGGGGCTTTACTGCGTATGATCATGTTGTGCTGAATTGTAAATACCTATAATATTATCGTACATCTGTTCCCAGGAATATTTCTTTTTTTCCTGTTTGATATTTGCTTCAAAAGTATCGATAAAATCAGAAGTAAAAAAGTGGAAAAGTGCATCGGCAATTTCACCGGGTGAGGGAGCGGTAACATATCCGATTTTCCCGGGTTTGATAATTTCCCCTAATCCGCCAACATTTGTAACCAGCATGGGCTTTTCGAAGTGGAACCCAATTTGGGTTACACCGCTTTGTGTTGCTGTTTTATAGGGTTGGGCAACAATATCGCAGGCACAGAAGTATGAAGCTACTTCTTCGTTTGGGATGAAATCGGTATTTAGAATGATTGATTCTTCGAGATGGTATTTTTCTATCAGCTCGAGATATTTTTGACTGTCGGTATAAAATTCACCGGCAACAATCAGCTTTACCGGCATTGTTCGAAACCGTTCATCTGCAAATGCATCAATTAGTAAATCAAGCCCCTTATAATCGCGAATAAATCCAAAGAAAAGGATGTACTTGAATTCATCGGAAAGTCCCAGTTTTTTCATTGCCACCATTTTTGGAACTTTTTCCCCGAAATTGTCAAAAATAGGGTGGGGCGATAACAAACGTGGTTTTATTGTGTCGAAGATGTCAATGTCGGACAAAACACTTTTCGACATGGCAATAAACCCATCGGATATTTTCACAAAGTATTTGGTAAGTAATTTATCTCCGGGCCGTTTTTCGTGAGGTATCAGGTTGTCGAGGATAGTGATCACCTTTGTGTGTTTGTTGCGTTTTGCAATTCGTGCAATTGTGCCGAAACAAGGGCCCATGAATGGCAGCCAGAATTTAAAGATTAACAGGTCGGGCTTTGCCTTTTTTATCTTTAGCCCGGTTTTTATCCAGTTAAAAGGATTAATAGAATTGATTGATGTAACAATCTCAAGGTTTTCGGGCGGGGGTGAAGACGAATATTGGGTTTTGCCCGGAAATAAAAACGAAGGGTATTGAAGTGAAAACGTTTCAATGCGAACACGGTTGCCTTGTTTTTGTATTTCGGTGGCAAGCCTTTCATTGAATGATGCAAGCCCTCCCCTGAAGGGGTGTGCGCTACCTGCAATAATTATATACATGATATTTTGTTTTCTATAAAATGAATAATTTCTGAAACCTGCTCCGGTTCAAACCAGTTTATTGTTTTGTCCCGGTTAAACCAGGTAAGCTGCCTGCGCGCATAACGCCGGGTGTTTCGTTTAATAAGTTCTTCGGCTTTTTCGAGCGTAATATTGTTCTCAAAATACGAAAACAGTTCTTTATAACCAACCGTATTCAGAGAATTCAAATGCCTGAATTTAAAAACCGACCTGGCTTCTTCAATCAATCCCGTTTCGATCATCTTATCGACACGCGTGTTAATCCGTTCGTGAAGAATGTGTCTGCTTGTGTTGAGGCCAATTTTTATAATATCAAAATCGCGTTTAACTTTCTTATTGGTGAGCAATGATGAATAAGGTACACCCGTAGTGTAAAATATTTCAAGAGCGTGAAGTATGCGCTTCGGATTTTTCAGGTCAACTTTTTTATAATAATCCGGATCGATTTTTTTAAGTTCAGTACACAAGCTTTCAAGGCCTTCAGTTTTGTGGCGTTCAATTAATTTTTCCCTGATTTCAAAATTAACATCCGGGAGGTTGTCAATTCCATTGCAAATTACCTCGGCATACAACATCGATCCTCCGGTCATTACTGCAATGTTGTGAGTTGAAAATAAATTTTCAATGATTGTTAATGCTTCCGTTTCAAAGGTTGCGGCATTGTAATAATCGTGAATTGAATGATTGTGGATTAAATGGTGCTTAACAGTATGAAGTTGCTGAGAGTCGGGTATTGCTGTGCCAATGCTGAGTTCCCTGTAAATTTGGCGCGAATCGGCAGAAATAATTTCGGTGTGAAAATGTGAAGCGACTTGAATACTTACCCCGGTTTTTCCGATTGCAGTTGGCCCTAATATAAGTACAAGAGTTTTGGTCATTTATATGAGTTTGGCGCAAATTATAAAAAAAATGGAGAAAAGAGGGATCGGTTCATAATTGGGGTGGATAAATGATTTTCTTTTTTTACCCCTAACACATATAGGGAATAAACGCAAAAGATATTGATATCTAATTGCCACGAATACACGAATATTAATATTCGTATTTCGTGTTCATTTTATAATTCGTTTGAAATCAATTTTTGGCTTTCCAAAATTGACGATTAATAAAAGTTTATATACTGAAACACTTAAATAATTAAGGGCTTGTGCATTTGATTTGTCATATATTTCAGAAACAGCTTTTAATCTTGTGAACAATATCAATCATTATTTTTCGTGAATTCGTGGCTTAATTTTCTTTGTTAGTGTTAGTCAAGTAACAATTATAATTAATCCACCCGAATGTTTAAGGGATCTGGTGTTTTGGCAATACAGGAAATGATTGAATATTAACGCATAAAAAAAGGGACTCCCGTCCCTTTATACATTATCTTCCAATTCGCCATAAATGTCAAGATAATCTTGTAAATTTCCATTTTCAATCTCACTCTCCAAATCGGGAGTTGAACTTTGAGAAGCTTGCATAATACCAATTTCCTGAAGTTCTGTTTCCTGATCGGTTGCAATGCTGAGCATTGGGTTTTTGAGTAATTTTTCCATAGGATTGCGATTAGTTAAATACTATAAATTTAATTACTGAAAATATTCGAGTGTTGTTTGTTAAAAACATCAAAACTCCCCATTTCAAAGAACCCGAAAAGTTTTACAAAACTTATTCAAATTATTTTTAGAGCGGATTCAAAATTATAAAATGTACAATTCCATCCAAATTTTTTGTGTTAACATTTTCACCACTTTCCTGAAGTGTAATTATAATTTGTTGGCAAGTAGTAAATTAAAATGCAGCTTAGAATATTTTATTATTGGAACTTTAGAGGTTTGAATTCGATATTTTTGATGAAATTGAGATTTTAGAAAGAGCTAAATCGCTGAATACCAATATGCAAAATTTACAAGTTGCATAATATCAATGCGATAAGGGAAAAGGAGGGATCACATTAAATTTATAAGCAGACAATAAAAAGCTAAACATAAAAGAGAAAAAATCATTTTTTTATACGTGCATTATTGGCTTTTTACATCAGTTATATTGTAAAGTAATGGGCATAATTTCAATTCACCCGAATATTGGCTTGGACAAAAAAAGGGGGCATTTGCCCCCTTTATATATAAGTTGTTATGTTTACGCATTGTCAACTTTCGACATATATTCGATGAACTCAACAACCTTTGTTGAATAGCCCATTTCGTTATCGTACCATGAAACGACTTTAACGAAATTGTCGTTGAGGCCAATTCCAGCGCCTGCATCGAATACCGATGTGCAGGTTTCGCCAACAAAATCGTTCGATACCACAGCATCTTCAGTATAACCAAGTATGCCTTTCATTTCACCTTCGGAAGCAGCTTTCATAGCCTTGCAGATTTCTGCATATGGAGCCGGTTTTTCAAGGCGAACAGTTAAGTCGACCACCGAAACATCAGGTGTGGGTATGCGGAAAGCCATACCGGTAAGTTTTCCGTTGAGTTCAGGAATAACTTTACCAACGGCTTTGGCAGCTCCTGTTGACGAAGGAATAATGTTTTGTCCTGCCCCGCGGCCGCCTCTCCAGTCTTTCATCGACGGGCCGTCGACGGTTTTTTGTGTGGCGGTTGTAGCGTGAACCGTTGTCATCAAACCTTCAATTATGCCAAAATTATCGTGCAGTACTTTTGCAATCGGTGCAAGACAGTTGGTTGTACATGAAGCGTTTGAAACGAAAGCCATGTCTTTTGTGTATTTGTCGTTGTTAACACCCATAACGAACATAGGCGTATCGTCTTTCGAAGGAGCCGACATGAGCACTTTTTTGGCGCCGGCATCGATATGTCCCTGAGCCTTTTCTTTTGTTAAAAACAAACCTGTTGATTCTACTACATATTCAGCCCCAACTTCATTCCATTTCAAATCGGCAGGGTTTTTTTCAGCGGTGACACGTATTGCTTTACCATTAACAATAAGTTTCCCATCTTTAACTTCAACAGTACCTTTAAAACGACCATGGGTTGAGTCATATTTAAGCATGTAAGCCATATAATCAACATCAATCAGGTCGTTTATACCTACCACTTCAATGTTGTCTTTGGTTGTGGCTACACGGAAGACAAAACGTCCGATGCGTCCAAAACCATTAATACCAATTTTTATTTTCGACATAATTTATCGTTTTAATTGTTAACAATTAATTTATTGCATAGAATTTGCTTTTTGAAAAAGCTCCACAAAATAAATATATCTGATTAAAAACATCAAAAATCACTCATGTTTTTTGGTAACAATAATTATTTCGTAACAAAGATCTGTTCCGGGTGCTGGATTCTCGATTCAGGAAACTGTTAACCGGTCATGGGGATTTGGGATTCCTTTTTATCAAAAACAACAACTACAATAATAAATTAGATACAGTTTTTATTCCTTTATTGATAAACATTCAACTTAAGCAATCCTTTCATCGTGTGTTAAAGCTACATTAAGGATTGCAAGCTGTGGCGCATGCGCTGGTGGGTTTGGTGGTGAATTTCCTCCCAAATTCAGCATTATTCCAAAGTTTGCCCCATATATGTTATACAACATGTTTTTGTGATTTCCTGTTTTGTATACGATGGACAATCACAGGTCTTGCAACCCGAGAGAAATAAAAAAAGGAAAAAACACAAGGCAAAAAAGAAAATTTTGTTGTTTGAAGGGTTAAATATTTTCATAGAACAGATATTTTCAGGTTGTGATACGTTAATAAATCATTACATTTAAACACCCTGCATGATGCGTCATTGTTGAATTTTATACATTTGTGACGCTTAATGCACCAAAATATTAACGGAGTTTTAGAAAAATAATTACAAACGGATTGTTGAATTGTATTTTTTTATATTTTTATTCGATGAAATATAAGATTTAACAAAAAAAAATAATTTATTTGTTTTCTCTAAAAAAAGAATATTAAATGTACGCTAAACTTAAGAATTCATCGTGAAAAGATAACGATGAATTTATTGTACAATATTTTGTACATTGTCGATAAATTTTATACGTTTGTAACTTGTTGTGCGCTGCGCAAAGTAGTGCATTGAGAAGTAAAGATGAAAAAATTAAATAAAATTAAAATCAATCAATCAATTAAGTTCAATTAAAAAACAAGTGCTATGAGAAAATCATTTACACGGCTCTTTAAGGTTTTCATGCTTTTATGCATGTTGAGCTTGCAAGTCGTTGCACAAGGCGCTACGTTTAGCTATACGTTGTCACCAACGGATGGTTCATGTGCCGCCTCGCGTACCGGGGACTTCGTTATCGATTTCAATCGGAACGTTTACCCGAACGGACTTGGGGTATTTGCCTTGAGCAATCAATTCGGAACTGAATACATGACTGTTCAGGTGCCAGCTGTTCCTGGTACTGCAATGGAATTTTTCAGTCCGGATGGAAAAATGTCTGTTTTATTTAATGCAGACAAAGTTTACATTAAACTTCACGACTACACGTTGAATGCGTATACTCCTTACTATATTACTGTATCGGAGGATGCTGTAAAAGACGGTAGCGGAACATTTTTCGATGGTCTTGAAGATCATAACGCTGCAGCTTTAACTGCATGCGTGAACAATGTTCCTGATTGGGATTTCACCACAATGCGTGCCGGAGACCTGGCTGTAACATGGTTCAATCCTAAAGACGAAGAAGATAATGTTTCAACAGCACAGGGCGGGCCCCTTGCCCCTCCTGCCGAAACTTTTGAAGTTAAATTCAACCGCCCCGTATACTGGGCTGAAACAGGCCTGCAAGGTAGCGCCCTTGCTGCTTATCCTAACGGATGGTTGAAAGACGGCTACTTTGCCCTTTACAAAGCAACCGATGGTTTTGTCGGTGAATACGGCGGCGACGTCGTAGCTCACATATTAGAATCGGTTTCAATTACGGGCGACTTGCTTTCATTTACATTCTCCGATGGTTATGCACTGGAACCCAATGCCGAGTATTACCTCCGCGTAAGGACCGACATTATCGAAGACCAGTACGGAAACCCATGGGACGGTGTGAATACCAACTACGAATGGAACTGGCGTACAAAAGATGGTGTTGCAGCTAAAGTTAAGAACATTGCATGGACAGCTAATGGCAGTTGTTCGCAACCCAAAAACTTACAGCCTTTTGTAATTACTTTTGATGATGGATCTACTGTAATGACAACCAGTAGTTTGAAGGTTGGCAATAACGTTACTGTTACAACTTCATCAATTAAACCGTTTATCACATTTAACGGAAGTCCGATTCCTTCAGACTGGTCTGTGGCATTCAGCACTTCAGGTGGCGACCTTTTAGTTACGGTTACCCCACATTCAAGTGATCCTTATGCTTCAAACACTACCTATTCAATTGGAGTACTGGCAGGTTTGCTTGATGAAGGTGGCGATCCGATTGCTGCATATTCCAAAAACCTTACCGCAGGCGACTATACGCCTCCTGTTTCATCAACTGTTACAGCAAATGCCGATGGTACTACCTTCGACATTCTCGGCCGTTTGAACGAAGCTGGTACTATATATTATATTGTAGTAACAAAAGCAAGTACGACCGACGGCTCAACAGAAGATTACTGGAAACCAACTGTAAATGAATTGTACAATGCAATCGGTCAGCCTAGTTATTTAGCTACACGCGGTACGAGTACAACTTCAGATGACCATACTGTAACTGTGTTTGCTTCCGGACAGATTGTTATTGGAGATCCTTCATTGACTTATCATGAAAGGGTTACCGGTCTTCCTCAGTCACATGGAACATATTACGAAGTTTACTACCTGGCATTCGATGATGCTTGCGAATCAAGCAACAGTGTTTCTGCTGCTTCAGCGCATGCTACTAACAATGCTACCGGTGTACTGGAAGTAGAAGAATCAACCCTTGATATTCTTCCTCCATATGTTGACAGCTGGAAAGCTGACCTGGTTAAAGATCCTGTTTTCGGTTCCGGTACATTTACTACCCCTGCAATGCCTAATTGCAGCACTGGAACAGGCGGTACAACCATGGCCCGCATGGGAGCAATTTACGTTAAAATGAACGAAGCCGTTGAACGCGCAGCCGGTTACGGGCAAGCTATTACAACAGGCTCCCAGGTTGAAGCTATATTTACCGTTGAAGACGGTGGTACAATAGTTGGATTGAACGCTTCACAGTGTTCATACGATGCGGCAACAAAAACATTTAAACTTGTTCCCGACTCAGCTTTCAAGAGCGGTTCTATTGTTACGGTTACTATTAATCCGAATACCATACAGGATGCTGCCGACGATCCGAATTTCGGGCCAAACGGAACCGAATTGCTTGGAAGCCCGTGGGAAGAATTCTGTGTTGAAAATTATATTGGTCCCGTTGCAATATGCGACGATCCGGACGATGACGGTTTGACCCTGTGGCAACCTGCCGATGCCGAAACCATGGTTCCAAACGATGAATCAATTGTTCTGGCTTACGACCAGCAGTTGTTTGCCCCGGTTGAAGATGAAAGCCCGGCTGGTTCGTTGACAACAATCTCGAACACTCCAGGATCATCTACATTCATTGGCCGTTATATCCGCATCCGCAG
>JAFGEV010000015.1 GCA_016931385.1 Prolixibacteraceae bacterium | reverse complement strand
GTAAAAAACTTCCGCTTCAAAGCCTGCATTATAAGGTTTAATCGCCGTAAAAGTAACAATCTTTATTGGTTATTTGCAATCATAATTCCTGAAATGATTTATCAAAAGAAATCTGCTTATAACAGATAATGATTTCTCGATTAATTTTCTTTATTTTGAACAAAAGAGAGATTTTAATGCCGGGCTTTTCCGGCTAAATTTTTTACTCATACATATCGAAAGTGAGAATTGCAGTTAACACACAGCATTTATTATACAAGAAACTTGAGGGTATTGGTTGGTTTGCCCATGAAACGCTAAGCCGAATAACCCGAAACCACCCCGAGCATGAATTCCTTTTCATTTTCGACAGGCCATGGCATAAATCGTTTATATATTCAGAAAATATTGTCCCTGTTTCGACACGCATCCCTTCACGGCATCCGTTTTTATGGTACTGGCATTATGAAAACGATATTCCCAAAATACTGAACATTTATAAACCCGACCTGTTTTTTTCACCCGATGGATGGATGTCGCTTAAAACCGATATTCCCACTGTGGATGTAATACACGACATCAATTTTATGCACAGGCCAAAAGACTTCCCCTGGTTATACCTGCAGTATTACCGGAAATTTTTCCCGAAATATGCCCAAAAAGCCAGAAGAATAATTACAGTTTCGGAGTATAGCAAAGCCGATATAATTTTTACTTTCGGGATAAGTCCCGGTAAAATTGATGTAGCTTACAATGGTTGTAACCAAAGGTTCACATCGGTTTCTAAAGAGGTCAAAGCAAGTATTCAAAAGAAATTTGCATCCGGTTGCCCCTATTTTATTTACGTTGGTTCACTTAATCCCCGTAAGAACATAATCGGGATGCTCGATGCTTTTGAAAAGTTTAAAAAGCAAACACAGGGCAGTCATAAGCTTTTGTTGGTAGGCCAGCCTATGTGGTCGGCTTCCGATATAAAAAGCAAACTTGCATCGATGGATTATCGTGGCGATGTTGTTTTTACCAACCGCTTAACAACCGAAGTACTGCAACTGGTAATGGCAAGCGCCGAGGCCTTGTTGCTGGTATCGTTTCTCGAAGGATTTGGGATTCCTGTAGTTGAAGCAATGTATTGTGATATCCCGGTGATTTGCTCAAACGTAACCTCGTTGCCCGAGATTGCAGGTGATGCAGCACTTACGGTTAACCCGGCCGATACTTCGGCAATTGCTAAAGCCATGGAAATTATTGCCCTTAACAATTTGCAAAGAAAACTACTTGTTGAAAATGGCAGGGTTCAGCGTGAAAAATTCAGTTGGGACAATACTGCTGAAGCTGTATGGAATTCCATTTTAAAAGCATCATCAGAATGATCAGCCCTTTAAAGGCATATTATACAGAAGGCCAAGTAGAAGCCGGTTGCGATGAAGCCGGAAGGGGTTGCCTTGCCGGGCCTGTTTATGCGGCTGCAGTTGTTTTACCCGATCATTTCCATAATGAACTTTTAAACGATTCAAAACAGTTGTCGGAAAAACAACGCTATGAGTTGAGGCCTGTTATTGAAAAAGAAGCAGTTGCATGGGGCCTTGGCATTGTGTCAAACCACGAAGTTGATGCTTTGAACGTGCTAAATGCTTCGTACCTGGCTATGCACCGGGCCATTGATAACCTGAAAGTAAAACCTGAACACCTTATAATTGACGGGAACAGGTTTAAGCCTTATGGAAATATACCATATACCTGCATTGTAAAAGGTGATGGGAAATACTATTCAATAGCTGCAGCATCGGTACTGGCAAAAACGTATCGCGATGATTTTATGATGAAGATCGATAAAGAATACCCCCGGTACGGTTGGGCCCGCAATAAGGGGTATCCCACAGCCGATCACCGAAAAGCACTGATAATGCTTGGCGAAACATCATATCACCGTAAAAGTTTCAGCTTGTTTAACTATCAGTTAAAGATTGAATTTCCAGGCTAGGAAAATTATTCTGAATTCAGTAATTATATTGTACATTCAAGTACCAACAATATGCATGTAACCATAAAGCTAAAAAGTCATGACTAAAAAACCCTTTTTCCGATCAGTATGGTTCTGGTCAGTTTCAGTATTATTGGCTGTTGCCAGCGTTGTTTTTTTGATCAATAATTTCGAGAAAGCGAATCCTATTGTAAACATATCGGTTGGAATGGATCGTGATGAGGCCTTATCGGAAGCTGCCGGCCTTGCCGAAAAATTAAATATCGGCCCCGAAGGATACAGGCAGGCTGCCAGTTTCCGGAACGATACAGAATTTCAAAATTATACAGAACTCGAAGGGGGAGGGCTTGAAAAATTTAACCAGGTTATCAGCGACGGGATTTATCACAGCTACCAATGGTATGTAAGGCATTTTAAAGAAAACGAAGTAAACGAAGTAACATTCTTCTTCACCCCCGATGGTGAACCTTATGGCTTTTTTGAGACCTTGAGCGAGGATCTGTTTCTTCCCGTAATCCCTGCCGATTCGGCTCAAACCCTTGCAGCCAGGGCGGCAAAGGATTGGGGCGTTGATTTAGCGGAATACGAATTGGTTGAAAAATCTACCATCGACAATCCTTCCGGCCGCGTTGACCATAAGTTTTCATTCGAGCGAAAAGAAAACCCTGTTGGTGAAAGCAAGTTCAGGTTTACTGTTGAAGTTGACGGAAACCGTTTAACGCGCGTTGAGCATCATATTAAAATTCCTGATGATTTTGAGCGCCGTTATTCAGAAATGCGCTCCCAGAATATGGTTGTAAGTTCAATAGGCCAGGTTTTTTTGTTCATTGTTTATGGCTTGGTGGGTATAGGCTTAAGCCTGTTCCTTTTGGCAAAAAAACGTTTCATCTTGTGGCGCAAAGCCCTTTGGTGGGCAATAGGCATAGGCCTGGCTACAGGCTTGATTTATACCATGAATATCATGCCCCTGCTTTGGTTCAATTACGACACAACTACTTCGGGTGCAAACTTTGTCACACGCCAATTGTTTAACGGATTGCTCAACAGCCTGCTGATGGGAAGCATAATTTTCTTGTCGGCTGTTGCTGCCGAAGGTATGGGACGGTACTTGTTTAACAATCAATTACAGTTTTGGAAAGTTTGGGGGAAAGATGCCGGTGCATCGAAACAAGTGCTGGGACAAACTCTTGGGGCATATCTTTTTGTCCCTGTTTTCCTGGCTGTTGATGTTTTGTATTATTTGATCACAACAAAATACCTGGGCTGGTGGAACCCGGCAGGAACGTTATCCGATCCTGATGTGCTGGCCGAAGCCTTACCCTGGTACTCATCAATTGCAATTTCCTTACAGGCAGGATTCTGGGAGGAAATTATGTGCAGGGCAATACCCCTTGCAGGTGTATATTTTCTGGTGCGCAACAAAAAATCAAAAAACTTCTGGATTTTAATTACACTTTTTGCGCAGGCCATAATTTTCGGGATGTTGCATGCGAACTACCCACAATCGCCATCGTATGCCCGTGTTTTCGAAATGGTTATTCCTTTTGTGCTTTTCGGGTTGGTATATTTGCGCTTTGGCCTTTTGCCAGTCATTATTGCACATTACGCCGTTGATGTCTTTTGGATTTCGCTGCCGATTTTTGTGGCCGGTTCAGAGGGAATATGGCTGAGCAGGCTAATAATTATCCTGTTTTTGTTGTTGCCACTATGGGTTGTATTGTATTGGCGCCTGAAAAATAAGAAATGGAACGAAGCGCCAGAATCGGCATTAAACATGGGCTTTGAGCCTAAGCCGATTTCGGAAGCAGAAAAAAAAGAAGAAGTTGAGGAGTTTGTTTCAGGCAATAGAAAACCCAGGCTTAAAATGAAATGGCTATTGCCTGCTGCCCTGGCCGGATTAATTGGATGGTTGCTTTTAGCATTTCCCTACGGGTTCGATTCACCAAAAGTTGGCATCGGAAAAACAGAAGCCATCGAAATTTCCGAAAAATTACTGGCCGAAAAATTTGATTTTGACCCCACTGGCTGGAAAGTCCTGGTCGATATTCGTTCCACTCCCTCGAAACAACATAGGTTTGTTTGGTTGACGGAAAAGAATAAATACGATCAGCTACAGCATACATTTCTGAATCCTCCATATTGGCTGGTAAGGTATGTTAAAACCGATGCTGGCCCCGGGGAGCGTGCTGAAGAATATTTTGTAAAGTCAGGTATTGATGGTAAACTAATTGAATACAAGCACATCTGGCCTGAGAAGCGCGAAGGCGAATCGTTAACCGAAGCCGAGGCTGCGAAACTGGCACTTGATGCCCTGGCAGTTTTTACTGGGAATGAAATTGCCCATCTCGATACGGTAGCAGTTACACCTGATAAACTTGATTCACGAACCGATTGGTTATTCGAATTTTCCGACACCATTAATTACAGCCTTAACGAAGGGCAAGGGAGATTCAAGGCAGGAATATCCGGAAATGAAGTTAGCAGTATCAGCCAGTTTGTTTTTGTTCCTGAAGAATGGGAACGCGATTTTGATAAATCCCAGTCGCAGGTAAAAATATTGACATTGGTTTCAAACCTTGTTTTTTTCCTGGTGCTGATACTTGGTGTGGTATTGGGTTTTGTAAACTGGTCGAAAAAAAGGTTTTCGATGAAATTATTCCTTTTCTTTGCCGTGGGATATTTTCTGGTTTCTGCTTTAGGTATACTGAATTCAATCGATTCATTGTTTGCCGGATATGTTACGATGTTGCCTTTCGGCAATTTCATGATTATGGCTTTGATAGGCACAATTGTTGGTTTATTGTTCTTAAGCATGGGCATTGGCGTTTTCGGCGGTTTTTCTTGCCAGTTGGCTGCAAATGATATTCAGGAAAAACAATCATTAATAAAAGCTGTGCTTGGTGGTTTTTTCCTTGCAGGATTATTGGCCGTAATTGAAAAGGTTAGCCCTTATTTATCTCCCCGGTGGCCTAATCTTGAAAACCTGAATGCATATTTGCCATTCTTCGAACCTGTTGCAAACAACTTTTTCGCGTTGATTTATAAGCCGGCTTTTGCAATGGTTACTTTTTTCCTGGCAAACCAGATATCCAAAAATTTTACAAAGCGCAGGGTGCTTGCAGTATTTTTGGTCGTTGTTTTTGGTTTTCTGTCAATTGGTATGGATGCCTTTTCAATAAACGGCTGGTTGATTGCCGGACTTATCCATTCCATTGTTCTGTGTATGTTATATTTAATTTTCAGGACCAATGTTGCGCTTTTGCCGGTGATTTATGTCGTCCCGTTTTTGTTATCGGTTATCAGGTATACGATAACAGGAATTTATCCCAATGTTTTCCTTAACATGTTGCCCTTATTGATTTTTGGTTGTATAATTGCATTTTTTTGGTTTTGGGGTATACGGCAATGTTCCAAAAAGTAATACAAGTACTTTAATATGTGAACAATTAGTTTGACCGTTTGCTTTTTTCTAAATTTATTTTAAATGAGATTTCGAGTATTGCTTTTTGTGGTTACGCTGTTCGTGATGGGGAAAGCTCTGGCCGATGAGGGTATGTGGTTACCCTCGCTGTTAAGCGCGCTAAACCAGAGCAAAATGCGTGAGTTGGGATTTGAGTTGACCAAAGCGGACATATACAATGTCAACCAACCAGGTTTGAAAGATGCAGTTGTTGCGATCGAAAGGGGGTCGTGCACTGGTGGGCTGGTCTCTCCCGAGGGGCTTTTTTTTACTAACCACCATTGTGGGTTTGGTGAAATTCAAAAACATTCATCCGAAGATAATAACATCCTTAAAAACGGATTCTGGGCCGAAACACATGAACAGGAGCTGGTTAATCCAGGGAAGACTGTAACTTTCCTGATACGCGTTGAAGATGTTTCCGACTCGATAAACAGTTATTTAAGCAACTCGATGGATGAAAACGAACGTGAACGGATTATCGATTCTTTATCGTTGCGCCTTGAAGTCTCGGCTACAGAAGCAACGCATTACGATGCCCAGGTAAAAAGCTTCTATTCGGGAAACCGGTTTTACCTGTTTGTTACCGAAACTTTTCGTGACGTGCGACTTGTAGGAACGCCCCCTAATTTTATCGGCAAGTTTGGTGGTGATACAGATAATTGGGTTTGGCCTAGACATACAGGCGATTTTTCATTGTTCAGGATTTATACCGCTCCCAACGGTGATCCAGCCGATTATTCTGAAGAAAATATCCCCCTAATACCGAAGCATTTTTTTCCAGTTTCACTGAAAGGCTATAGTGAAGGAGATTTTTCGATGATATTGGGATACCCCGGTTCAACAAACCGTTATCAAACTTCAGGCGAAATAAAGTTTTTGATGGAGAATTTAAATGATGTAAGGATCAGGGTCAGGGAAAAGAAGCTCGGGATCATACGTGATTATATGGCAACAGGTGAAAAAGCAACAATACAATATGCTGCCAAACATAACCGAAGCTCGAATTATTACAAATACAGCATAGGGCAGAACAGAGGTATTGAACGTTTAAAAGTGATAGAGAAAAAGAAAAAACTAGAGGAAGATTTTATAAAATGGTTATCTGAAAACGAAGAAAGAAAAAGCAAATATGGTCAGGCGCTTAGCCTCATAAATGAAGCCTTGAAAACTGAGGGTGATGACAAAGCATATCGTTATCTTATTGAAACTTTTTTGTCGGGAATTGAAATTATCCCTTATGCAAACAGGTTCACAAACTTGAAAAACCACCTTAAAAGCCATAGCAATGAAAGTGTTGAATGGCAAATTGAATATTTAAAAGAAGCCAGCGAGAAGTTTTTTAGGGATTATAATCCTGTAACCGACCAGAAATTACTGGCTGCCCTAAGCCGCATTTATGCCGAAAATGTCGATCATGCTTATCATCCTGAATTTATAAAGGAGATTGAAAAAAGGTACAATGGAAATTTCGAAAAATGGGCTGAGCACCTGTTCGCGAAATCAATGTTTAACAACGAGCAGGCAATTTCGAAATTTTTGAACAAGCCACGATGGATGATTATCGTAAACGATCCGGTTTATAAATGCAGCCGGCAAATATATAATTTGTATAAAAGGTTGCAGGACGAAAGGGAGACAGATATTGAAAAACTCGAAAAGGGAAAACGGCTTTTTATTGCTGGCATTATGGATATGTATGCCGACAAGGAGCTTTACCCCGATGCCAACTCAACCATGCGCTTAACTTATGGCACTGTTGGGGGGTATTTCCCCTCCGATGCCGTTGAGTATAATTATTTTACTACGCATAAGGGATATCTCGAAAAAAGCATTCCCGGCGACAGGGAATTTGATGTTTGGCCAGAGATGGTAAACCTGCTAAATGCCAATGATTTTGGGCAGTATGCCGATAGAGATGGATCGCTGCATACCTGCTTTATTACCAATAACGACATAACTGGGGGAAACTCGGGCAGCCCGGTTTTAAACAACCGTGGCGAATTAATTGGGATTGCTTTCGATGGCAATTGGGAAGCCATGAGTGGTGATGTAGCCTTTGAACCTGATTTGCAAAAATGTATTTGTGTCGATATTCGGTTTGTGTTGTGGGTGATGGAAAAATTTTCAGGGGCTACACATTTAATCGATGAAATGACCATATTAAATTAATTGCATTGCCTTTTTTTATTACTTTGCCAGTACTTCTGAAAATTTATTTGTTGTATCGAAAATGGGCCATAAAATAACAATGTACACCGATGGGGCTGCCCGTGGAAACCCCGGACCCGGAGGATACGGGGTTGTGCTCATGTCGGGGGAACACCGTAAAGAACTTTCAGCCGGGTATAAGCTCACTACCAATAACCGTATGGAACTTATGGCCGTTATTGCAGGCCTTGAGGCGCTTAAAACCGATGGCTGCGATGTAACGGTTTATACCGATTCGAAATACGTATCGGATGCAGTGACCAAAGGGTGGCTCAGGCAATGGCAGGTTAAAAGGTTCAAGGGCAAGAAAAATCCTGACCTTTGGATCAGGTACCTCGATGTAAGCAAAAAACACACGGTAAGGTTTGTTTGGGTAAAAGGCCATGCCAATATTCCAGAGAACGAACGTTGCGACCGGCTGGCCGTTGAGGCATCGGAAGCCCCTGGACTAATAACAGATGAAGGTTACAATATTGAACAATAGACTATGCGGTTGATTTATAATTTGGGTATTCTACTTTTTTATG
>JAFGEV010000147.1 GCA_016931385.1 Prolixibacteraceae bacterium | reverse complement strand
CATCCTGTAAGATTTTCTTTATTTTCCGGGTCGAAACTTCTTCCCCCGATTCGTCTTGCATCGACTCTGAAAAGAAATATTTCAACGGATAAATTCCAAAATGGGTTTGTATATACTTGCTGTTCGACACACGTGAAATTGTCGAAATATCGAGCCCGGTTTCCAGGGCAATATCCTTCAATATCATAGGTTTTAGTTTCGCCTCGTCGCCATCGAGAAAAAAGTCGTGCTGATACCTTATAATTGCATTCATGGTAAGCAACAATGTTTGGTGGCGTTGTTTTATGGCATCTATAAACCACTTGGCAGTGTCAAGCTTTTGCTTAACAAACATCACGGCCTCCTTCTGGTCGCGGGTTTGATTACCCCGGCTTTCGCTATATGCCCTGAGCATATTTGCATATGTTGAACTGACTTTAAGGTCAGGGATGTTTCCTTTAGTAAGCGATACTGAAAGCTGCCCATTGATGATCTCGAGAATAAAATCGGGCATAATTGCGGGGTTCACCCGGCTTGCCGGATTACTATATGAACTCCCAGGTTTAGGATTCAGGTGTATTATCTCATCTATTGCATCACGTAAATCATCCTCATCGAGGTTGAGCCTGGCCATTATTTTCTCATAATGTTTCCGGGTAAATTCATCAAACTCATCTGCAATAATGCGAATGGCATTCTCAACAATTACCGTTTTGTGTTCTTTCCGCTTTAATTGCAACAACAGGCACTCCCGCAAATCCCTTGCCCCAATACCGGGGGGATCCAGGTCCTGAACAATGTCCAGGATTTTTTGCATATCTTCATCACTGGTTTCAATATTCATAGAAAAGGCAAGGTCGTCAACCATCGCCTCAACATCCCTCCGGAGATACCCGTCTTCATCAATATTTCCAATTATATATTCGGCCAGTAAATGTTCCTTTTCGTTTAACCTGATCAATCCAAGCTGCTCGATCAGAAACTCGTGGAAAGTTGACCCGATTGAAAAAGGAATGTCTTCCCGTTTATCATCTTTCGAATAGTTACTTGTGCGGTATTTGTATGATGGTTCGTTGTTGATGTATTCCTCAATTGAGATTTCATTGTCGATGCTTTCCGATGAATCGTTATCCTGATCCGCGCTGTTGTCATCATCATTTTTCTGGGGGTCAATTTCGAGAACAGGGTTTTCTTCAAGCTCCTTTTTAATGCGCTGTTCCAGTTGCAGGGCAGGCAGCTCAAGCAGCTTGATCATCTGGATCTGCTGAGGTGAAAGCTTCTGTAGCAGCTTTTGTTGTATTGTGAGCCTTTGACCTGCCATAAAATCGAATAAAAATCGATATAAAAATAAGAAAAAAGAGGGTGATATTTGCTGATAACCACTACCCCGCTTGAAAGTTCCAGAAAAATTTATTTATAATGGAATGAATCTCATTAACAAAATTCAATTCATACTATTCATATCCAGAAATTTATTTTTAAAAATCACTTTTTATTTTCAATTAATTTTTTGAATTCATGCAGATCATAACCTCATAACCTGCTAATGAAAGAAATCCACCATAAGTTGAGCCAATAACACCCGCTCCAAAAACTAATATTTTCTTCGTACTCATTTTATAAATACCTTCTTACTTTGAGCATATAGTTTTGAAAATCAACGCCAAACTTTTCTTTCAGAAAACGTTCCTCACCAATAATTATTAAATGATATACAAACATACTGTAAACACCCAATAATATAATTGCTGTATTTAATGAATAAACCATCGAAGAAAGCGTGAGCAGGTTAAAACCAAGGTACATCGGATTCCGGCTAATTTTATAGATCCCATTGGTTTTTAGAAATGTATCATTTGTTGGTAATCCCAATCGTACTGACTTTCCCAGATTAATAATGCTTAATATCGAAAAAAGCAATCCGGCTAGCAAAATAAGAATAGCAATGTGACGGTTACAGAGCATTGATTTGCAATGAATGATATCAATATCCACAAATAATAACAGAAGTATAATCCACGTTAAATAACCCGATATCTTTCCAGAATAAAACAGTAACGGGTTTATGGTTGGTTTTCCTATAAGTTCCATAGCTGAGTTTTAATCTGATGTATGTATATAATCAAGCGGTTCGATGTGTACCGTTGCCGTAATGTTAAATTCGCTTAAAATGATATTCTCGATATTTGTGGCAATCTTATGGCCGGTTTCAATGCTCATGTTTTTATCGAGCCGGATATGAAAGGTCAGTTCCTGGTGTGCTACATAATTATGGATATGAAAATGATGCAAATGCAAATCTTCATCATATTCCTTTGCAATTGAAGCTGTAATATTACCAATTAATTTCTGGTTCGGTTTTTCACCCAACAATTTAGTTATGGCTTCTTTTGCTATTTTGTAGGTGGCATAAAAAAGCATAAGCGAAATAATGGCGCCCAAAATACTGTCCATCCACCAAAATTTTCCCGACAGAATAATACCAATCAGTACAACCAATGATGAAAGTGCATCAGTTCTGTGATGCCAGCCATCTGCTTTTATCGTAACGTTATCTGTCTTTCGTCCAATCCAAAAAGCATATTGCGCCAATCCCTCTTTTACAACAATTGAGATAATGGTAACAACTACTGCAACTGTTCCGAATGTAGCTGACTCTTTCAGACGAAAAGATGTGATCGAGTCTTTCATAAAATCATATGCAATAACAGCAAGCAAAAATGCGATAAATATGGCGGCAATTTGTTCCCAGCGTCCATGCCCGAACGGGTGTTCTTTATCAGGCTTTTTTGATGATAGCCTTGCTGCAATAACAACAATTATCGAACTTAGGGAATCAGATAGCGTATGCCAGGCATCGGCAGTCAGAGCTATCGACCCCGTTACGATACCAGCCCAAAGTTTCAATACAAACAAACCGCTGTTTGTAAAAATTGAAATTATTCCTTCCTGGTATGCTGCTTTTGTTTTGTCCATTGCTGAAGATTAATTATAGTTTTATATATCTAACCAACCGGGATGATAACCCTTCCTATTTTTTTAAAGTCTTAATTGATTTATTTAGCAAAACGATCAGAATGGCTTTTTCCGATTCTGTTAAATCGTTGGTTAACAACTCCGAAATCCGTTGATGAAGCGCACCATGTAAATCAGCTGCCCTTTCTCCCTTTTCAGTTAAATGAATATGAGCCGAACGACGGTCACTATCCGACTGCACTTTATATAAGTAATTGTTTTTAAGGAGCCTTTCAACCATTACCGATATCGAAGCCTTTGCAATATTCATACTAGTTGCCAGCTCCGACAAATTGGGGTTTCTCAGTTCCCGAACCAATTCTATGCAATTCAACTGACGGGTGGTAAGGTCCTTCAATTCCGATTCCTGTTTCATTTCTTCTTCAAGCAATTCACTAGTCCGGAGAATTACATTCATGATTTGATCTAAATCGTGCTCCATATTCGTCATTATTTGGCAAAGATAAAATCTAATTAGATATATCTAACTATTTTGATGATTTTTTTGAATGGATATATTGTTTCTGGATTTTGCAAATAAAAAGCGATGAAGATTAAACAAAAACCTTAAACGTTTAATCAATGAAATAGAGTAACAGTATGGTCAGATTTTACTCTTTCCAGGTAGAACAGATAACTGAATGGGATGAAATTTAAAACTCACAATTCTTTGGAGTCCGTGCAAAAGGTATCACATCTCTGATGTTGCCCATGCCGGTTACAAAGGTTATAAGTCGTTCAAATCCCAGGCCAAAACCGCTGTGTGGCACTGAACCATAACGGCGGGTATCGAGGTACCAGTCCATCTCCTCGAGCGGAATGCCCATGGCTTTCATTTTTTCAACCAGTATTTCGAGACGCTCTTCGCGCTGTGAACCACCAATGATTTCGCCAATTTGCGGGAAAAGTACATCCATAGCCGCAACTGTTTTACCATCGGGATTAACCTTCATGTAAAAAGCCTTGATATTAGCCGGGTAATCAATCAAAATAACGGGCCGCTTGAAATGTTTCTCAACCAGAAAGCGTTCGTGTTCGCTTTGGAGGTCGGTGCCAAACCCTTCAACGGGATATTGGAATTGCCCCTTCTGTGCCGGTTTCGATTTTTGCAAAATATCAATTGCTTCAGTATAAGTCAATCGCACGAAGTCGTTTTCAACAACAAATTTCAGTTTTTCAATTAATTCCATCGAACGTTCCTGCTGAGGTTTGTTCTTCTCCTCCTGCTGCTGGCGCTGGCTCAGGAAAAGAAGGTCTTCCTGACAATTATCCAGTGCATAATTGATGAGGTATTTCAAGAACTCTTCAGCCAGGTCCATATTATCGTTCAGATCGTAAAAAGCCATTTCAGGTTCAATCATCCAGAACTCGGCCAGGTGGCGTGAAGTGTTCGAATTCTCGGCACGGAAAGTAGGCCCGAAAGTATATATCTTGGAAAGTGCAAGTGCTGCAAGTTCGCCCTCGAGCTGGCCTGAAACAGTAAGACTTGTAATTTTTCCAAAGAAATCCTGGCTGTAATCAATTTTCCCATCTTCGGTGCGGGGCGGATTGTTCATATCAAGTGTTGTTACCTGAAACATCTCCCCAGCCCCTTCACAGTCAGAGGCTGTTATAATGGGGGTATGAATATTGAAAAATCCTTTTTCGGTAAAGAATTTGTGTACGGCAAAAATCATTGCATGGCGCACCCTTGCAATGGCGCTGAAGGTGTTTGTACGGAAACGGAGGTGAGCAATCTCCCGCAGGAATTCGAGGCTGTGCCTCTTAGGCTGCAGCGGGTATTTATCTGGATCGGCTTCACCCACTACCTCAATTTCTTTAGCAACAAGCTCAACCCTTTGCTGGCCACCCGACTCAACCAGTTCGCCTACAACGGTCAGGGCTGCACCCGTGTTAATTTTTTTCAGGATCTTTTCATCGAAATTTTCAACCTCGGCTACAACCTGAAGATTGCTAAGTACAGTTCCATCGTTAAGGTTAATGAAATTAACATTTTTGCTCTCTCGCTTTGTACGTACCCAGCCACTAACTTTAATAGTGCTCCCAATTGCTTCCGATTGTAGAATTTCTTTGATTTCCTGTCGTTTCATATCTTATCTTTTTAAAGATGGCAAAGGTAAATTTTTTTAGAAATAATAGGATGAAAGCGCTATGCCCTTTTTTAATAATTAAGAAATGATTGATTTATGTGTTCAATTAATATTTTCAACCCTAACCCAAAAAGAATTAATCCTCCAATAATTTCAACCTTTTTACCTGATTTTCCGCTTACATTTTTTCCTATCAACATACCAATCATTGCTGCAAGGAATGTAATAATTCCTATGATTATTACTGATTGAATTATCATGACATCAACAAAGGCCAAACTTACACCAACCACCAAAGCGTCAATACTTGTTGCTATACCCATTAATACAATAACCTTGAACAAAAACGGGTTCATCTTTTTATCTTCATCATTTTTTAGGGAGTCGATAATCATCTTAATTCCGATAATCGATAGTAAACCAAAAGCGACCCAATGGTCTATGCTTGAAATATAGTCGGCAATCTGTGAACCACCCAACCAGCCAAGCAATGGCATTAATGCCTGAAAAAAGGCTAAAACTGATGCAATTCTTACAGCTTGCCAGAATTTAATTGAATTCTTTATTAAACCAGTCGATACTGAAACAGCAAAAGTATCAAAGGACAAACCTAAACCTAAAAGTATCATTCCTATTAAACCCATAACAATAAATATAACTTTGCATAAACTTATCAAAGAAACGGAAGCAAT
>JAFGEV010000146.1 GCA_016931385.1 Prolixibacteraceae bacterium | reverse complement strand
CCTCTCACGGGACTTCCCGATATCGTTGCACTCATCGGGATAAACTTCTCGTCCCTTCGAGTCTCTTTCAGAGCCTCTCACGGGACTCGAACCCGCGACCTGCTCATTACGAATGAGCTGCTCTACCAACTGAGCTAAAGAGGCTTTAGGCCGCATTATTCATTAAATTATTAAATAATGAATATAAATGCGAACTACCCTGACTTAGACGAACCCAATTTTGATTATCAAAATCGGAAGTGTGACTTAGTCGCTGTCGGAGACAGAGATTATTCTCATGAATAATCTGGGTTTAAATGGTGAGCAAAAATAGAATTTCTTTCGATAAAACAGAAAAAATCACACTTATCTTTCTTTCTGTGAAATCGTGACATACCCATATTGTCACTGGAAATTAATTTTTTGTTAATTAATCAGATCAGCGGTGATAGCGGATTATTGCACTGCATACATTTGCATCCTCATTTTTTGGAAACATGGAAAATATTTTTTACCCTAAATTCTTTAGTCTTAAAAAGAAAGGGTTGTTGTTCAACCAATGGAGCACCGATGTATTCTCGGGGATTATTGTTGGTATTGTAGCGTTGCCCCTTGCAATTGCCTTTGCTGTGGCATCGGGGGTATCGCCTGAAAAGGGTTTGATCACTGCTGTTATCGCCGGTTTCATCATTTCCTTCCTGGGCGGGAGCCGCGTTCAGATTGGAGGGCCAACCGGCGCTTTCATTGTCATCGTGTACGGTATTCTACAACAATATGGGCCTGGGGGCTTGATGATTTCGACGATCATTGCCGGAGCGCTTCTTATTGCATTCGGCCTGTTGCGTCTTGGCTCATTGCTGAAATTTATCCCTCACCCGCTCATCGTAGGATTTACCAGCGGGATAGCCCTTGTAATCTTTACCACCCAGATGAAAGATGCTTTTGGCCTTTCAATTGATTCAATGCCCTCGGAATTTATTGGAAAATGGAATACTTATTTTCATTCCCTTTCAACTTTTAATCCATGGGCGATAGGAATTACCATTGCTACAATTCTGATTGTCGTTTTTTCAAAAAAAATCACAACCAAAATTCCCGGTTCGTTTATTGCAATTCTTTTAATCACACTCCTTGTCAGGTTCTTTCATCTTCCTGTTACTACCATCGAGACTCTTTTTGGCGAGATTTCAGGAAAAATAACCTTTGAATTTCCCGGTATCAACCTGTCCGAAATTCCGCATTATTTTGCACCTGCTTTAACCATCGCGCTATTGGGGGGCATCGAATCGCTGCTTTCGGCAGTTGTTTCCGATGGGATGATCAGCAGCACACACCGGTCAAATACTGAATTAATTGCCCAGGGCATTGCCAATGTCGTAAGCCCACTATTTGGTGGCATTCCGGCAACAGGCGCCATTGCCCGCACTGTGACCAACATCAAAAACGGAGGGCGCACGCCCATTTCAGGCATTGTTCATGCAGTGACTTTATTTCTGATTATGATCTTTTTTGGCAAATGGGCAAAGCTCATTCCAATGCCCTGCCTGGCCGGGATACTCATTGTTGTTGCTTACAACATGAGCGAATGGCGTAGTTTTCGTTCAATTTTGAAAGGTTCTTTTTTCGACATCATCATACTGCTTTCAACGTTTTTCCTTACAGTATTGGTCGACCTTACTGTCGCCATTGAGGTTGGGGTTATCCTTTCGGCATTGCTGTTCATGAAACGAATGGCCGACATGGGTTTGAACCTTCCCGAGAATGTTGACAACGATTTAATGGACAAATACGAACAGCTTCCACAGGGCATTTCGGTGTACGAAATCAGCGGACCCCTTTTCTTCGGATCGGCAAAATCGTATGCCGAAATCATCAAGCAGGTTGGCCTCAAAACCAATATCATTATTTTACGAATGAGGCATGTCCCGTTTATCGATTCAACCGGATGCAAAAACCTGGGTTCTGTTACCGATATTCTAAAATCAAATCAAACCCGTGTGATGCTTTCGGGGGTTAACCCCAATGTAATGGATGAGCTGGAAAAATGGGGGATTACACAAAAAGTGGGAAAAGAAAATATATATGACCTTTTCGATAATGCATTGAAAGATGCTGTAAACTGCCAGCAGACAAAAATCAACTGCGGCAATGAAACTGTGAGTTAAAGAATATTCTTATTTAATCCACTTCTATAAACAATGAAAGGGCTAACTACCATTATACTGTTGATTTTATCAAATACTTTCATGACCCTTGCATGGTACGGCCACCTGAAATTTAAGGAATTAAAGGGATTTGAAAACCTTGGTTTAATCGAATGAAATAAATCAGAATCCGGTTTTTTGAAATATATAAGTAGTGCCAACAATAATATTTTCCTCTTTACGCAAATAGCGGATGCTAATCAGGTATGCTTCACCATTATACCTGAATTCGAAACTATAATCGGTTTGTTTTTTTTGGGGCAATGCTTTGGTTAGTTCCGGAAAAATTTCAAAAACATGTTTACCTGAAATTTTAATATTTGGTTGAACAAACAAGTTTCTGAAATTCGGGTTTGCCAAAATTACCCTTTCCTGTGAGTTAGTTACCAATACAGCTTCTGGTATGGTTTCAAGAATTGTTTTGTAAGCAGCAGGGATAATATTGTACTCCCTCACATTGTAAATACCAAAAAATATAATTAAAACTGCCACTGAAATCCCGATTGTTGAGATATCGATGTATTTAAATACCCCCATTCCTGTATTGTGTAAAAGGGTACAAATAACCGGGAAAATAAAAGCGAGCAAATATATCAATGTATGTCGAGTAAAATATGTAACTGATACTTTTAAACTCCTGAAAAGGATGATTATTCCGGTTAAAAGTATCGAATAACTGTAAAAAAGGTGTAGCGAAAACATAATTCCCCGTGTAGAAGAAAAAGCAAAAACATCGCTGTTGGCAGGCTGAACTGTCCACAATAAATCATTCCAAGCCGGATGAAAAGAAAAAATTATGATTATCAATGGAAAGATCCCCAGTGGAAGAAATACTTTTTTAGAGAGCAGCCTTTTCATACCGCAATAATCGAAAACAAAAGCCAGAAAAAGTATGGGGATAAAACTTTTACCAAATATTGTAAGCGAAAGCGAAACTTCATACATGCTTGAAGTTTTTGCAATCAAACCCAACAAAATACCTCCGGTCCAGAACGAACTTATTACCATAATCCAAGCTAGAAATATTGCACCTGCAGCCTCACGTTTTCTGAAAAAAACTAAAGCCAGGAAAATCGTTAACCAGAATGTTGCTGAAAAAACCGCCCTGAAAAATTCAATGCTCATTTATTTATCGTTATTGTTAACAAAAAGAATCGCCCTTATTTTTCACGTAAAAATTTGAAACAAGTTAAAATATTTTTTCTTTTCGGGCAATAAACTTTCCTTTTCGGGCAATAACGCTTGTAAACATTCAACATACTTTTGGTTAACTAAAATTTGTAATTATGATTTCTGTTAAAGACCTGCTCTTTTCATACAAAGGGCAAACCTTACCAACACTTAAAAACATTTCTTTCCGGATCGATGATCAGGAAATTTTTGGTTTTCTGGGTCCCAGTGGCGCCGGGAAAAGTACTACACAGAAAGTATTAACCGGAGTCCTGAAAAATTACGGAGGAAGTGTAATGCTCATGGGAAGGGAAGTTAACAATATCTCCCGGAAATTTTACGAAAACATTGGGGTAGCTTTCGAATTTCCAAACCTCTATCTGAAATTTACAGCCCTCGAAAATCTTGAACTCTTCTCTTCTTTCTACCAGTGTGAAAAATACGACCCCGAAGAATTGCTGGAGAGAGTGGGATTATGGGAAGACCGGAATCTTCAGGT
>JAFGEV010000145.1 GCA_016931385.1 Prolixibacteraceae bacterium | reverse complement strand
GGTTTTTTCTAAGGTTTCTTACAGGTGGACACGAACTAAGGCTGGTCAAAGGTAAATTTATCCCACGCACAGGGAATTCTTATAAAATTCACTGGAAATAAATATGCTAATTTTCGTACTTTTTTCAAGGTGACGGAATACTAAATGGGTACTAGCTTTAGACTAACTATTTTTGTTAACTTTTTCAAGCTGACCTGAAAATAATGTCATATGACAAAACAAATTTTTTTTAAGTTTTTTGTTCATAATTTTTGTAAAGATTTATGTATTCAATTACTAAACTTTTTGACATGTTGGTTACCATTGAAATAAATTCAGGATCTGGTTTCTCCTTAAAAACAGTTTTTACCCTGTAATAATCCACAAGATAACGGTCAACAGCCCTTTGAGAATGATTTGTTTCACGGGCAACTGTAAATGCGTCTTTCTTTTCAACTATTACCTTGTAGACAATCTGATTTTTATGTGAGGTACAGGTTCCCATATCATGAAGGTTTCCTGTGTGTGGGAGGACTTTTTTATTTTTGGTTTCGTAATCTTTTCTTTGTTTTGAAATATATGCATCGTTACGAAGTAAAATCAGTGATATATCCCTCATTGAGAGCAGGCCTCCTTGTTGGTATGCTTCTTCAATTATTCTTGCGATTGCATTTTGTCGGATTTTTGATATGGATTCCCCATTTTCGAGTTGTTGAACATCCTGCTGGTTTATTACTGTTAAGATCACAGGGACATATCTTCTATTTGGAGAGCTTGCCCTGGTTGTTTTGTCCAAGGCATTCCATAATATTTGTCCAGGCTGTACCCTTTCCACATTTGGATACATATTTTCAAAAATTTCAATGATTTGCTCTGCAACCTTATCTTGCACCATGGGGCCCATCAGTGAAGAAAATTCCCTTTTGAAAAAGTTCACAAAGGCCGGTTTTAAAAACCTGTCTTTGGCTGTACTGTAATGTTTTTGTGCAAAAGTACGTTCAATCATTGGCGGACACTTTAATTGTTTTACCTGTTTTTTTTAATCAATTCATTTAGCTCATCTCTTCTATGGTCGATCATACTGGCATTACTGTAAATATTGATATATTCTTCGGCAAGTTTTGTCGATATCTTGACTAAAAATGCAATGGCATTCACTTCATAATTAAGATCAACAAGGCATGCTACTCTTTTGAATTTTTCAACGTAATTCTGTACTGAAGTCAAGCTATGCTTGGTAATTTGGCTTATCTGTAAATATTCCCTGCCTTTCAACCATTCTTTGATAATTTGGGTACGGTGGGTCAAGCTCCGTCCGATATCTTTTATTATAGACCGCAAAGGAAGGGTTATGCCCCCTTTTTTAAAAGCTTCTATATCCCTGCAAATGGTTCTTTCACCACAATTTAAAATGCGGTTAGCTATATCTTCAACAGTAAGCAATGCACCTTGTTGAAAAGCTTCGTCACAAATCCGCTGGATACGGTATCGGCGTAACCCGATCACACCTTGTTCCTGTCTTATTTCAATGTCTTTTTCTCCCGCATCGATTGTCAAGGTCACACTTGTCAAAGAACATTCGGATAGCTTGCGCCCCGGGTTGCTGTCTACTGAAATTGCCTGTACAATCATTTGCCCAGGCTGGAGGTTCTGGGGATTGTCAAAAAAAGGTTTGTAAACATCGTAAACCAAATCTAAAATTGCAGTAGCTTCGAACGGTGAACAATTTAGTCCAGTAAGTAACCGTTGGGTAAACATTTGATCAAGCTGCTTTTGTTTTAACCTGTCCCATTTTTGAAGAGATGTGTTATTTATCATGACTTTCTCATTTTTTAAGATTTCCTATGGGGAACTCCAGTCGGGCTATGCCCTCCTTCCATTCCCCATAGGAAAAAACAATATAATCATAAATTATCTCATTGTCATATGGCACAAATGTAAGGGCAGCTTACCAATAGAGAATGACAGCCACAAGAGCTGAAGGGAGACCACGGGCACCGAACCACGAACTATAAAAAAGTGGAAACGAGCCGAACTGCAAACATAGGAGACCAGCCACCAGCCAGCCAACCTACGACGAAAAATACAATTAAACATAATGCCCTTGTGCCCTCAGGTTGGGGGCAAAATATGCAAGGGCAGACCAAAAAATATTACCCGACCGAAGGGAGGTGTGGAGATTTTTTGAGGCTGGCAAAGCGAACCCTTGTCAGCTTTTGAAACCAGCCTGTAACTTTGCTATTATGTTTTGGTGTATTTGGAATAAAATAATATTATTGTTCATCCTGTAACAACCCAATCATTTCATCATACTCAGCAATTGAAATCTCACCTTTCGCAAGCCTTACTTTAGCTGTTTGAATGTGTTCGTTTTCATCATATTCTTCAATTTTCTCATTTAGCTCAATAAATGTTTCTTTATTGATTTCACCCTTTGCAAGTCTTTCTTTCAGATAAAAGGACGGGGGTAAAACTTCATTGTTGTTTCTATTTCTTGATTTTGAAACACTCAAATAAATGATTATGCCCAGTAAAATGACTATCACAACGATTAAAAAAATCATTATTGGTGACATGCTGAAGTTATTCACCGGATGATGCCTGTGCTGACCGAAAAGCTGAATGGTGGTTGCGGTCATAAATGCTGGTAGAAAATAAAGTTTTTTCATTGGATTAATTTTAAAGTTTTCGAAAGAATTTATCAAGTTATCCATTTCCTGCGGATATTAAAAATGCTGAAATAGAACAGAATAATGCAAAAAACTATAAGCACAATCAGATTAATCCCGATGGGTAAAAGTCCGTTGCCGGATATTGCATTGTGCAAAACATCGACCCCGTAAGTTACCGGAAGTATATAAGAAAGCGGTTGAACAATAACAGGAAGTGCGGTAACGGGTATAAATAAGCCACAAAGGAAAATCATGGGGAAGCGGAAAAAGTTTGAATAGGTTTGTGCCTCGAAAACTTCTTTTGCCGATACAGATATAAACAGTCCGAGCAATGTTGAAATGATGGATAATAAAAAGATGCCTGCTATTAATACAAGCCAATTGGTGACTAAAGCATTAAAATACAAAACTGAAAAGAGTATAGGTATAATGCTGTTAAAAATCCCAAATAGTATAGCACCTGTAATTTTTGCCAATACCAATAATTCCGTTTTTATCGGGGCAATCAATAAACGTTCAAACGAACGGGATTTGCGTTCAAAGGTGATGGTCACCGATAGCATTGATGTTGTTCCGAAAAGGATTGACATGGCTACAATGCCCGGAAATACACTATTGATTTCAAAAGTGTTGCCCGATTTTACAAACATCATCAGCATCCATGCAAACGGAAAAATGATACCCCAACTTATATTGGGCGGTTTCAGGTAATAGTTTTTCATGTCTTTGCGCAGGATGTTCCAAAATGCAATAAAAGTTCCCATACCTTATTTTTTCTCTTTTTCCTTTTTCAATATATCAATTTCAATTCCTGTTGCTTTTACAAAAGCTTCTTCGAGGCTGGGCTTTAAAAGCCGGGCTTCGTAAATAAACAAACCTTCGTTTGACAGGAAACTAACCACTGGTGCGATATCAATGGTGTTTTCACTGGTAATTTTTATGGTATTGTCGTTGACCTGCATACATTCAAATCCGGTGAATTGTTTTTTGAGATTCTGCATTAACGGGTTTTGTTTTTCATTAACTGGCTCGAAACTTATTTCAACTCCATTAGTGGTATGGCTGTCAGCT
>JAFGEV010000014.1 GCA_016931385.1 Prolixibacteraceae bacterium | reverse complement strand
TTTTTTACCCGTTGTTCTTCATTAAAATATCCATTTTGTTGCATCTTGTTAACCTTTATTTTGGTCAACGTATTTCAGGCGCGGACATTGTCTGCATTGTCCGCCGTAGCCCCGATTTATCGTGGGCGTAGGTGGTCTTCGTAAGCCGTAGCCCCGATTCGGGACGAAGGTGGATTTCTCCATTCTTCGGCAAACAAAATTTATCTGAAAATTTTCCTTGAATAATGTATCTTTATCCATTATGAGAACTTTGCTTATTCTGATTGTTTTTTTGCTCATTTTTTTTGAAGGTACTTCAGCCCAAAAGGTCATCTACAGCGATGATTTCACGTCAGGTCTGAAACAGTGGACCATTGAAAAATCTTCCGACGAAACCAATCTTCAGTTGAGAGACAGTTTGCTGGATGTGGTTGCTCCCGGAGGTATTACCCTTTGGTTCAACAACAAACTTAAAGGCAATGTGCATATTTCCTTCGAAGCACGTATAATTGATGAAGGTGGTACATGGGACAGGGTATCGGATCTGAACTGTTTCTGGATGGCAAACGACCCGGAACATCCTGATGATTTCTTTGCACGCTCTGAATGGCGGAACGGAATCTTTGGCAGGTACTATTCTTTAAGCCTTTATTATGCCGGGTATGGCGGCAATTCAAACACCACAACCCGCTTCAGAAAATACAATGGCGATTTCCAGGCTTTTGCTGAAAAACAGGAAAGACCGGAAATACTTAAGGAATATACCAACCCGCCTCATCTAATTACGCCAAACCAGTGGTATCATATTGAAATAATCATGCATGGAAAGATTGTGAGGTACATTGTAAACAATGAAATCCTGTTCGACTATAACGACGAAAATCCATATAAAAGCGGGTATTTTGGGTTGCGGACTGTGAAGAACCACATACAGTACCGGGATTTTAAAGTTGTTGAACTCATAGAAAAATAGTTTGGCTGATTAAATGTCATTTATTGAAACCCTGAAAGGGCATGAGCTTTCGCCCTTTCAGGGCTCTGATTCATGACTTGCCTTTTTTCACAGGGCGTTGCCCTGTGTTAATGCTCAAAGGCCTTTGGCCTTAACTAAACGACATTGATGCACAGTTATAAAAATACATTAATCATGAAGATATTCGTTCCAATTATAATACTTCTACTAATCACCCTGAACCTTTGGCCTCAAAGAATTCTGGAGAACCTTGACCGGGGCGTTGTAGCCCTGCCTGTATCTGAAGACTCTGTCTTTATCAGCTGGCGCCTGCTCCAAACCGATGCCGATACCATTGCCTTCAATGTTTACCGTTGTAATGACAATGACACAATTAAACTGAATACATTACCAATAAAAGAAGTTTCCTGGTTTATCGATTCAAAAACCAACAGATTAGAGGACTACACCTACACTATAAATCCATCAGGCTCAACGCCGGAGTTTAATGCAGGAAACAGTTACCATCTGACAAATATTCAACCTGCACAATACCTTTCTGTTCCGCTTCAGCTACCCCCGCCCTCAGAGGCAAACGGAAGAAAATATTTCTATACAGCCAACGATGCCAGTGTTGGTGATCTGGATGGTGACGGAGAATACGAAATTGTACTGAAATGGTCTCCATCGGCAACCCGAAACCCACCACAACCCGGCATAACCGGAATTACCCTTTTCGATGCTTACAAGCTTGATGGTACTTTTTTATGGCGGATCAACCTGGGCAAAAACATCCGATCAGGATCAGCATATACTCAATTTTTGGTTTACGACCTTGATGGAGACGGCAAAGCGGAAATGATTTGCAAAACTGCCGATGGCACCTTCGATGGCCAGGGAATGGTTATTGGTGATGTTGACAAAGACTGGCGCAACCTCGACCCGGATTCAAAGTTTTACGGTAAAATTGTTGAAGGGCCGGAATACCTTACGGTTTTTGAAGGAACCAGCGGTAAAGCGCTTGCAACCGTTGAATACATTCCTACCCGCTATCCGTTGAACAGATGGGGCGGTATTGGCGGCAACGGAAACAACGACGACAACGGGGGAAGGGCTGACCGGTTCCTGGCCTGTGTTGCCAACCTCTACGGAAAATTACCCAGCGCTGTTTTCATCAGGGGTATTTATGGCAGAACGGTTGCCTCAGCCTGGGATTACCGGAACGGCAAGCTTACAAACCGCTGGATATTTGATTCGGAAAACGGGGAAAATCCTTATTCAGGAATGGGAAACCACCAGTTAAGCGTTGCCGATGTTGACCATGACGGGAAAGATGAAATTTGTATTGGCGCCATGACCATTGACGATAACGGGAAAGGCCTCTACACTACCGGGCTGCGGCATGGCGACGCCCTGCACCTTACTGACATTGACCCTGATCACCCGGGACTGGAAGTATACGGGATACATGAGAATGAAGGTAAAACCGTTGCACTGAACACCCCGGGAGTAGCATTGTACGACGCGGCCACCGGCAAAATATTATTCAGCCTGGGGCCGGGCGCCGATGTAGGCCGGGGAGTTGCAGCCGACATTGACCCCACGCACCCGGGATTGGAAAACTGGGGCGGACCGGGAGGTTTGCGCGATGCAAAGGGAAATACCATCAGCCGGCACACACCTTCATCAACCAATTTCGTGGTTTGGTGGGACGGCGACCTCACCCGCGAGCTGCTCGACAAAAACCGTATTGATAAATGGGATTGGGAGAAGCAAGAAACCAGAAACCTCTTAACAGCCGAAGGTTGTTCCTCAAACAACTGGACAAAGGCTACTCCCTGCCTCTCAGCCGACATACTGGGCGACTGGCGCGAGGAAGTGATCTGGAGGACACAGGACAGCCGTGAACTGCGTATTTACGTGAGCACCATACCAACACCTTACCGGTTCACAACACTGATGCACGATCCGCAATACCGCTTAAGCATTGCCTGGCAAAATGTTGGTTACAACCAACCGCCACACCCTGGTTTTTATTTGGGAGCAGGAATGAAATGAATTAAAAAAGTAAACAATAAATAGCTTTTGAACATTTTTTTTTAAAACATTTGTATAACTTATGTTTAAACCAAATCATCATGAAACGAAACATTTTTATCTTTCTTATACTCGCTGCACTGGTTATTTTAACTGCTTGTAAGGATTCAAGGCAATGGTCGCAATTCAGAGGCCCATACGCCAGTGGCAGTATTGAAACCAATGACATTCCAATACATTGGAACATTGAAACAAGTGAAAACATTAAATGGCAAGCAAAGATTCCCGGATTGGGGCACTCATCGCCCATCATCTGGGTAAACAAAATCTTCCTTACAACAGCAATCAGTACTTCAGGATTTGACTCGTTAAAAATCGGGCTATACGGAGATATCGATAATATTAATGATTCAACAATTCATGAGCTAAGAGTGATCTGTCTGGATAAAAGAACAGGTAAAGAGCTCTGGAATCAGTTAGTATATAATGGCGTTCCTAAAACGAAACGTCACACCAAGGCTTCACATGCCGATCCAACCCCTGCAACAGACGGGAAACACGTTGTTGCCTTTTTCGGATCAAACGGCCTCTATTGTTTCGATATGAATGGAAATTTAAAATGGGAAAAAGATCTTGGCAAAATAAATGCCGGCTTCTATTATACACCCGACGTAGAATGGGATGTATCAAGCTCTCCTATACTTTATGATAAAACCATTTTCATTCAGTGTGATAATTTAAATCATGGCTTTATTGTAGCTATTGATGCTGAAACAGGTGAAGAAAGATGGAGAACCGGGAGGGACGATGTCTCAAGCTACAGTGCTCCCACTTTTTATTCTGAAGGGCCATATAAACAAATTATTGCAAACGGGTATAAGCAAATAACCGGTTACGATTTTGAAACAGGAAAAGAAATATGGACCATGAGCGGCGGAGGTGATGTTCCGGTTCCAACTCCTTTTTATTCAAAAGACCTCATTTACATTCACAGTGCGCATGGCAAAAAATCGCCGATATATGCAATTAAGCCAAATGCCAAAGGAGATATCACACTAAAAGAAGGAGAAAGCTCCAATGAATTTATTGCATGGAGTATGGAAAGAGGTGGGGCCTATATTCCCACATCACTGGTTTATGGTAATTATTTCTACAGTTTGATTGGATGGATTGGACGATTGACCTGTTACAATGCAAAAACCGGAGAAAAAATTTATGAAGATAAATTGCCCGATGCCAGAGGTATAACTGCCTCAGGAATCGCTACTGACGGAAAGTTATTTTATTGTACCGAACTGGGTGATGTCTATATTGTCAGTGCAGGTGATCATTTCAACATATTGGCCCATAACTCAATGAATGATGTGATCATGGCTACCCCTGCCTTGTCTGACAATACCCTTTTTATCAGAACACAACACGCTTTATTTGCAATTGGAAAATAAAATTGTGGCATGATTAATTTTGAAAAAATAGATATTCATTCTTTATTGAGTTATTGTTTTATCAATTTACCACATTGTATTTTTTTG
>JAFGEV010000144.1 GCA_016931385.1 Prolixibacteraceae bacterium | reverse complement strand
TTGATACCTGGAAGGGGCTTGGGGTATATACCACTTCTGACCTTGTTCACTGGGACATGCAACCTGAATTGCTGCTGGCCGAACCAGGAACCGGTGAAGACGATAAAGTGATTGGCCAGCACCCCGATGTGGTTGTACAGGGCAATAAAGCATACCTTTTTTATTTCACCCATCCGGGCAGGAGGACTGAAGTACCGGATAGCTTGATGGTCGAAAAACGCCGAAGCTCAATTCAGGTAAATGAACTGTTCCTAGCCGAAAGAAAATTGACGTGCAACAGGGATAACCCGGTAATCATTTCTTTGAACCAATAAGCTTACATTGGCTTACATAAAAGGTTAGTTGCGTAATTTGTTGATCAGTTCCGATAGGCTCAAATTAATTCGTGGTATCCTCAGCCGCCCGTTTGAAGGTTCTTCGTCGGGGCGTGACGATGAATAAATATCGTTGATAATCGATGCATATTGTTCGGCCAGTACTTTTCGTTTCAGTTTCAGTGTTGGTGACATTACACCTGTTTCGGGCGACCATTCTTCACTTACAAGCCGGTATCGTTTAATTTCCTCGGTTTGCCCAAGTGATTTGTTAATATCGGATACTTCTTTCTGAATGGCTGCTAGCACTTCACCGTTTGCAAGCATTTCGGCTTTTCCTTTAAGGGTTAAGCCTTTTTGTGCGCACCATGTTTCGATGTATCCATAGTTGGGAACGATTATGGCCGAGGCAAACTTTTCGTTTTCCCCAATTACCATGGCCTGCTCGATGAAAATCGATTCTTTCAGTTTATTTTCGATTTTCTGGGGGGCAATGTATTTTCCGCCCGAAAGCTTGAAAATCTCCTTTTTACGGTCGGTAATCCGAAGGAATTTTCCTTCAACCATTTCGCCAATATCACCGGTATGGAAGTACCCTTTGGTGTCGATCACCTGGGCGGTCATTTCAGGGTCTTTGTAATACCCAAGCATTACATTTGGACCTTTGCAGATAATCTCACCATCATCGTCAATTTTCATATCAACGCCGGGAAGTACAGGGCCAACGGTTCCAACACGGATCTCTCCGGTTACCAGGTTGCTAACAGCAATTACAGGCGAAGTTTCAGTAAGACCGTACCCTTCAAGCGCCTTAATATTGGCTACGCCCAATACCCTGCCAATGCGGGGTTGCAGGGCTGCTCCGCCCGAAACGATGATCTCGACATTACCGCCCATGAATTCACGCCATTTTGAATAAATAAGTTTATCGGCCAGTTTCCTTTTCTGCTTATAAAACCAACTGAATTTTTTCCCGTAATCAAACGAATCGCCCAGCCTGACTGCCCAGAAAAAAATAGCTTTTTTAATTCCAGAAAGTTCTTTTCCTTTGCTTATAATTCCATCGTAAATGCGTTCGAGCAAACGTGGTACGGTATTGAAAATATTGGGTTTGATCTCTTTCAGGGCCGGAAGTATCTGCCCAAGGTTTCCAACGTAGTAAATGCTAAGGCCTTTGTATTGAAAATGATAATTTACACTTCTCTCATAAACATGGCAAAGCGGTAAAAAACTAAGGGCAGTTGATTCTTCACCAAGGTGATGGTTATTGGCATGGTTAGTAAAATTGGACACCAGGTTAATATGTGAAAGCATTACCCCTTTGGGCAGGCCAGTAGTGCCCGAAGTATAAATAATTGTTGCCAGGTCATCGGGGGAAATAGAGTCCTTTACAGCTTTTAACTCGGATTTGCGGTTGTAGTCTTCGCCAATTTTGATGATTTCAGTCCAATGCCTTACGTTATCAACCAGTTCAAAGCAAAAGATATCCTTTAGTGAATCAATCTCGTTAACAAGAGGGCCAATTTTCTCACAGAGTTTTTTGTCGCCAACAATAACATACTTTGCTTCGCAGTGTTCAAGAATGTATTTGTATTCTTCAATAGTGATGGTAGGATATATGGGAACATGCACAGCGCCAACCTGTGCAATGCCCATATCGAAAAAATTCCACTCGGGCCGGTTAACCGTTACCGTTGCAACTTTATCGCCCTTTTCAACTTCGAGCGACAGCAAACCGTAACTTATGTTGTTTGAATTATCGATATACTCCTTTGATGAGTAAGTATACCAGTTAATGCCCTCTTTTCCTCCCAGGGCAACTTCTTTTTGTAAATACAATTCTTTGTAACGATCGAGCAGATCAAATGTACGCTCAACCTTTTGGTAAGCTTTTTCCATAACCTTATAATGAATTTTCCAGATTCAGTTTCCTAAAATAGGATTTTTGGCCAATAATCCATAATCAAGGTAAAATCAATCAACAAATATGGGTGAATGCTTTTTGATAAATACCTATTTTCTTGGCAGATACTATATTAAATTCTTTGCAAAACAATTCGAATTTCGATATGGAATGTTTGAAAAAGTTGTAATATTCAAAAGCATTCTCATTTAAATGCAGAAAACTGCATAAAGCGGAATGGATTTAATTCCATTTTCAAAGCCGAAATTCATAAAAATATTCTACTTTTAATCAATATTTTATAATAAATGTTCAGAAAAACAGTTATATAATATCACATACGAACAAATCATCCTGGCTAAAATGATATTCTCAAATTTTTCAAAACCCAAAAATCAATTGAAATGAAAAAACTTCAACTACTTTTCATTGCATTTTGCATAATATCATTTGCAAATGCGACAACACTCAATGTCAAGCTGACTACTTCTGAAGAAACCCCGCAAGCCAATTATGGCCTGGGTATTGTTAAGTACGCCTTCGAACATGAATTCTGGAAGGAATGCGACACCATGTTTATATCTGAAAACGGCGAATTTAAATTCGAGCTAAAAGATGGGATGTACATCCTTTTTATGAACCATCCTTATTGCGATGAATATTATTACCATGTCAGGGCCAATGGGCAGCGGGAAATAAAACTCGAAGCAGCACTTAATCCATTAAGCATTCACCAGGAAATAAAGCACATATCCATAAACGGTGAATTTAATAACTATGGAAACAACACTTTTCTGGAATATGACGAAAATGAAAAAGTTTACAAACTGCCCGACTCTCTGATGGATCTGCAAATTGAATCGTTTTATTTTAAGCTGAACGATAAACAGCAACTACACACAAATCGTTTGCCAAGAAAAGAATACGATGTTCAACATTCGCTGAGTAACATTAATAAAAAAGGGAACGAAAGTATTGTGTTCGACCCGGGTGAATACGGATTTGTTGACACAACAGGGAGCCCCGAAAATGTAATTTTAGACCTCAGGGAATATAAAAACTGGATTATCAAACCCACTGTTAAGGCAAAAAAGGAAGTTGAAGAATTCGATGAACTTTGTCATGGCATTAAGGAGATCAATAAAGCTTTATGGATGGCATATTACGAATTAGCTCCCGATTATGATTTGGAAACATATAAGGACATCTACAAAAAACAAATCAAACGGAATAACCAATTAAAGGAAAAATTCACTTCTGAACCGAATATGTTTTTATTACCCGACTATTACATTGCCAGCCAGTTTGATACAACATATATTGAATATTATATCCATGCTGTTAATAGAAGAAACACGGAAGCATCTGAGATTCGTAAAAGCGATGCTTTTATCACTTATAAGAAAAATGAGGCAATAGCTTTAAAAAACCTTCTTGAAAACGGTTCAGAACTTCCCGGTCAGATTTTGTCACGTATTTCGCCCTACACTGATCTTGAACTTTTTAATTTTGGATTACTCGATGAGGTAAGGGTACCTTATGGCTATTTCTATAATTTTTTTATAGAGTATGAAAAAAACACAACCGATCCGGAAATTGGCGGGAATATTTTATTTAACCAGGCTCGGACAATAGAACGTAGTAATCCTTCAAAGGCATTAGAAATTATTATGAAACTGAAGAAAAAATACCCAACTTATTCGGGACTCCAAAATAGTGAGGTTGATAATTTTATGAACAAGTTCAGTGTGATTGAAGGATTTACGGCGCCCGATTTTGAGTTGGTAAGTTTAGACAATAAAAAATTAAAACTGTCCGACTTTAAAGGGAAGTTTGTATTTATCGATTTCTGGGGGATATGGTGCGGCCCTTGTCGCTCTGAAATACCCAACGTAAAAAAATTATCAGAAACTTTCACTGAAGATCAATTGGTTGTTATTGGAATTTCTACCAGGGATACAGAAGAGGACCTTAGGGAGTTTATTAAGGAAAATGAAATAAAATATCAAAATGCTTTATCTGATAATAAGGTAAATATCGATTACGGTGTTAATTCATATCCTACAACTTTTCTGATTGATAAAGAAGGAAAAATTATTGCGAAAAACCTCCGGGGACCAGACCTTACAGAAATGGTCAAAGGCTTAATAAAATATTAAAAAGAAACCCGGTGATTAGCCGGGTTCTTTTTTGTATACAACATTTTAGTATTTGTATCCTTCTTATATCTTACTGACAGCGATTTCAATGGCCTCTTTTAAACCATCCGGATTTTTTCCACCGGCTGTGGCATAAAACGGCTGGCCTCCTCCTCCGCCCTGAATGGCTTTTGATGCTTCGCGGATAATCTGTCCAGCGTTCAGACCTTTTTCTTTTACAAGGTTGTCCGAGATCATTACGGTAAGGTTAGGCTTGTCGTTCAGGTTTGCCCCCAAAACCAGGAAAAGGTTATCTACTTCATTCTTTAACTGGAAGGCAATGTCCTTTATATTTTGAGCATTGTCAACCGGGATGATTTGGGCAATAACGTTAATGCCATCGCGGTTTTCAATTTGCTTTTTCAGCTTGTCCTTAATATCTGCTGCTTCCTTCTTTGATATTTCCTCAATTTGCTTCGTTAACGCATTATTTTTTTCTAACAGTTCCTGAACGGCTTCGGAAATTTCTTTAGGGTTGTTTAAAAGGTATTTGAGTTGTTTAACTGTTGAAGCATTGTTTTCAAAAAGTTCTTCAACCTTTACGGCAGTAATGGCCTCAATGCGCCTTACCCCTGCTGATATTGCACTTTCGGAAAGAATATGGAACATTCCGATCTGTCCGGTTGATTCAACATGTGTTCCACCGCACAGTTCAACCGAATCGCCAAATTTGATCACCCTTACAAGGTCGCCGTATTTTTCTCCGAAAAGGGCAATAGCCCCCATTTCCTGGGCTTCATTCATGGGGATTTGATTAAAAACTTCTGCTTTCAGATTTTGCCTGATCAAGGCATTTACCATGCGTTGAATCTTCAAAAGCTCCTCATCGGTAACTTTCTGGAAGTGTGAAAAGTCGAAGCGAAGATAGTCGGGTGTAACCAGCGATCCTTTCTGTTCAACATGTGTACCGAGCACTTCGCGCAGGGCATGGTCGAGCAGGTGGGTTGCCGTGTGGTTGTTTGCAGTGAGCCTGCGGATTTTTTCAGGTACAACGGCTACAAATTTAGCTGTTGGGTCTGTTGGCAGTTTATCGGTTATATGAACGATCAGGTTATTTTCCTTCTGAGTGTCGATGATGGTGATTTTCTCGCCATTGGCTTCAATGTAACCTTTGTCGCCAACCTGGCCGCCCGATTCGGCATAAAATGGGGTATAGGAGAATGCAAGGTGGTAGAGTTCTTTTTTTGCCGTTTTCACCTTCCGGTAGCGCGTAATGTGCACTTCGGATGTCAGGTGGTCGTAACCAATAAATTCCTCGCGGTCGTCGCTACGTAATACAGTCCAGTCGCCGGTTTCCTGGTTGGCAGCATTCCTCGACCGGTTTTTTTGTTCTTCCATTGCTTCGTTAAACTCCTGATGATTTACAACCAGGTTGTGTTCCTTCAAAATCAATTCAGTTAAATCGAGCGGGAAGCCATAGGTGTCGTACAGGGTAAAAGCATCCTTTCCGTTAACAATTTTACCGGTTGTTTTTTTGATGATGCCATCAAGAAGTTTGAGGCCTGTTTCAAGGGTACGCAAAAACGATTCTTCTTCTTCTTTTATTACGTTTGATATCAATTCCTTTTGTGCAATCAGTTCAGGGAATGCACTGCCCATTTGACTGGCCAGTATGTGTACGAGCCTGAAAATAAAAGGTTCGTTGAAGTTGAGGAAAGTATACCCGTAACGGACAGCCCTTCGAAGAATTCGGCGGATGACATATCCGGCCTTGTTGTTCGAAGGCAGTTGCCCGTCGGCAATTGAAAAAGCAATGGCGCGAAGATGGTCGGCAATAACCCGCATGGCGATGTCCTGTTTTTCGTTGTCGCCATACTTCTGACCCGATAGTTTTCCAATTTCAGCAATAATGGTTTGGAATACATCAGTGTCGTAGTTCGATTGTTTACCTTGCAAAACCATGCAAAGACGTTCGAAACCCATACCGGTATCGACATGTTTGGCAGGCAGTTCTTCAAGCTGGCCATTTGCTTTTCGATTGTATTGAATGAATACAAGATTCCAGATTTCAATTACCTGCGGATGGTCGTTATTCACAAGCTTTACACCTGGAATCTTTGCACGTTCTTCATCATTTCTTATATCAACATGAATCTCGGAACATGGGCCACAAGGGCCTGTATCGCCCATTTCCCAGAAGTTATCTTTTTTGTTGCCGTTAATTATCCGGTCTCCGGGTAAGTATTGCTTCCAGTATTCAAGGGCTTCGTTGTCGCGTTCTACTCCATCAGCAACATCGCCTTCAAAAATGGTTGCATAAAGCCTGTCGGCCGGAACCTTCATATCTTTTACGAGAAATTCCCATGCCCAATCGATGGCTTCTTTTTTAAAATAATCGCCAAATGACCAGTTGCCCAACATTTCGAACATAGTATGGTGGTATGTATCGTGGCCCACCTCTTCCAGATCGTTATGTTTCCCTGAAACCCTCAGACACTTTTGGGTATCGGCAATGCGGGGGTGTTTCACCTGTTCGTTACCCAGGAAGATGTCTTTGAATTGGTTCATCCCGGCATTGGTAAACATTAGGGTGGGGTCATTTTTAACAACCATTGGCGACGAAGCTACTATTTGATGGCCTTTTTGTTTGAAAAAATCGAGGAACGCATTTCTGATTTGCTGTGAAGTCATATTTATATGTTGAAAAATTATTTATCGATATAAATTTTTATTAGTTTTTTTCAAAAATATTATTAGTTTTGTCAGTAATAGGGTAGATTCTATTTGAGCACTGCAAAAATAGAAATTGTACACAAGGATCGGCTAAAAAATATCTTTTTTTTAAACAATGCGGAGAACAAAGTATCATTTTAATCCGAATTCGCTTTCATTTGAGCAGAAGAAGATCAGCTTTTTAAGGAAGGCGTATATTGGATTTGGTTTTTTTGTTCTTCTGATTGCTTCATCGGCCGGTATATCCATGGTTTACTTTCATTATTTTGACACACCTGAAACAAAAGCATTAGTTGAGGAAAACAACCAGCTGGTCACACAGTACAATGCTCTTAACGAAAAGCTTGAAAAGATCGAAGCTGTTCTTGACGAAATCCAGGTGCGCGATGATAACATTTACCGGGTAATTTTTGAAAAAGACCCAATCCCCGAGTCTGTCCGTAAAGCTGGTTTTGGAGGAACCGACCGTTATGCAGGCCTTGAATCGCTTTCCGATAAAGAAATCGTATTGTCTACAGCAAAAAAGGTTGATATCGTTTCCAAGCAGGCATACATACAGGCCAAATCTTATGAAGAAGTTTTAAACCTTGCGATTGAAAAGGAATTGGAACTTTCTTCAACTCCGGCAATAATGCCCATTTCAAACCACGATTTAACCTTTACTTCATCGGGGTGGGGAATGAGGGTTCACCCTGTTTACAAAGTTAAATTATTTCACTGGGGGATGGATTTTGTCGCTCCAAGGGGTACTGCGGTTTATGCCACCGGAGATGGGGTCGTTGAGTCGACCCTGACAAGACGGACCGGCCATGGTAAACACATCGTTGTTGACCACGGATATGGTTATAAAACGCTATATGCCCATTTAAATAAATTCAATGTTGTTCCAGGGCAGAAGGTAAAACGCGGGCAGATAATTGGCTATGTAGGTTCAACCGGTACCTCAACAGCGCCGCATCTGCATTACGAAGTTGAGAAAAACAATAAAAAAGTCGACCCAAAATATTACTTCTTTAAAGACCTTACGCCCGAGAAATTTGACCAATTGGTCGCCATTTCTTCAAACATTGGACAAAGTTTTGATTAATTTTGTTCCGTGCCGTATAAAAAACCCAAAATAGAAAAACACTTTTACACCATTGGTGAAGTTGCCGATATGTTTGGTGTGAACACTTCGTTAATACGTTTCTGGGAAAAAACCTTCGACAACATTAAACCCCAAAAAAATAATAAAGGGAACAGGTTGTTTACCCCCGAAGCAGTCGATGAGGTTCGGCTGGTATTCCATCTGGTAAAAGAACGCGGGATGACGCTTGAAGGCGCAAAACAAAAAATTAAACAGAACAAAGAGGATACGATACAGGAACATGAGATTGTGAAACGCTTACAGACAATCAGGGAAATGCTTACTAACATCCGGGATGAGTTGTAGTTTTCACTTTTAATCTAACTTCTTCAATCCCGAAATTGCTATATTTGTGCTATACCTATTATGAAACAAAGTTTTGAAAATATAATCATTTCAACTTTAGGCTGCCTTGAGCCCGAACGGATAGCTGTTTTTGGATCATATGCCAGGGGCGAACAAACTCAAGAGAGCGATCTTGATATTCTTGTTAAATTTAAAAAAGCGATTACGCTATTACAATTAATTAAATTTGAAAATGAGCTTTCTGAAAAACTTGGAGTAAAAGTTGATCTGGTCACTGAAGGCGCATTAAAAAATGAGAAGCTTAAAAAAGCAATCAACAAGGACTTATCAGTTATTTTGTAAATGAAAGATGAGACTATTTATATCGATCATATTTTATTATCAATAAGAAATATTCTAAGTTATACACAGGGGGTATCAAAGGATGAATTTTCAAAAAATACGCTAATTCAGGATGCAGTAATTAGGAATATTGAAATTATTGGCGAAGCAACCAAGAAAATCTCAGATGATCTTAAGCTGATAAATCATGAAATCCCTTGGAAGGAAATAGCAGGGATGAGGGACAAACTCATTCATGATTACATCGGTGTTGATATTGAAGTGATTTGGAATACAATTTTATTTGATATTCCAGCTTTGGAAAAAATGATAAAAAATATCTAAAGCAAATACCTTATCTTGAATTTTAATCGGGATACGATGATAATTAAAGACATAATACAATGCATTGAAGAAATAGCCCCGTTATCGCTTCAGGAAAGCTGGGACAATTCTGGGCTGATTGTCGGAAATACCAGCCTTGAAGTCAGCTCGGCAGTAATTACCATCGATGTTACCGAGGAAGTTGTTGACGATGCCATATGCCATGGCGATGGATTGATCATTGCCCACCACCCGGTTATTTTTTCAGGACTCAAAAAAATTAATGGGAATACCGATTCTGAACGTGCTGTAATAAAAGCAATAAAAAATAACATTGCCATTTATGCCGCCCATACCAACATCGATGTTGTGAGAAATGGTGTAAGCTGGAAAATGGCCGAAAAAATCGGGTTGGAACAGATTTATTCTTTGGCTCCTCAGAAAGGATTGCTCAAAAAACTCGTAGTATTTGTGCCGGCCGGGTATGCTGAAAAAGTTCGGAATGCTCTTTGTGAAGCAGGTGCCGGGCATATTGGCAATTACGATTATTGCACATATAATTTACCTGGTCAGGGTACTTTCAGGGCAGGCAATGAAGCCGACCCTTTTGTGGGCGAAAAGGGCAAAATACATTTTGAAGATGAAGTACGTATCGAAACGGTTTTTCCTTCATACTTATCGGGTAAAGTAGTTTCTGCTTTAAATGAAAACCATCCTTATGAAGAAGTTGCCTACGATATTTACCCGCTCGAAAATACACATTCAACAATAGGTTTAGGTGTTGCAGGTATACTCCCACGCGAATATCAACCTGATGAATTTTTGCAGCATATAAAAAATATTTTTTGTTGTAAAGCTGTACGATGGGCAGGGCCTGAGGATAAAAGCATACAAAAAGTAGCTTTGTGTGGAGGCGCTGGTAGTTCGCTTTTACCTGCCGCGTTGAAAGAAAAGGCCGACATATTCATCACAGCCGATTATAAATACCACCAGTTTTTCGATGCCGGAAAACAAATAATTATTGCCGATATCGGGCATTATGAAAGCGAACAGTTCACTAAAGAAGTTTTTTATGAAATAGTTACAAATAAATTTTCTAAATTTGCCCTCCGTTTGTCAGAAATTGAGACAAATCCTGTAAAATATTTGTTCTGAAACATTTAATATTAATTCATTAGCAACATGACTGCACAAAATCAGAACGGCGTTGTAAAAGAAATGCCTATTGAAGAGAAATTGAAGCTTTTGTACGATCTTCAGATTGTTGTATCGGAGATGGACAAACTGAAAATACTTCGCGGTGAACTGCCGTTGGAAGTCCAGGACCTTGAAGATGAAATTGCCGGACTGAAAACCCGTATCAATAATTTTGAGGATGAAATAAAAAACCTTGAAGTAGCCGTTTCGAACCGAAAATCGGCCATTGAGGAGTCGAAAGCGCTGATCGTTAAATATACCGACCAGCAAAACAATGTCCGCAACAACCGCGAATTCGATTCTCTTTCGAAAGAGATAGAGTTTCAAAATCTGGAAATTGAACTTTCAGAAAAGAGGATCAAAGAGCATACAACTGATTTAACACAAAAGAAAGAAGCCATTGATGAGTCGAGGAAGCAACTTTCTGAACGCGAAGACGATCTGGAGCGCAAGCAAAAAGAGCTTGAAGATATAACCTCTGAAACCAAAATCGAAGCCGATAAACTGGGCGAAAAAGCTTCAAAAATTGAAGAGCAAATTGAAGAACGTTTACTTTCAGCTTTCAAGCGGATCAGGAAAAATGCCCGCAACGGACTTGCCGTGGTTACTGTTGAAAGGGATGCCTGCGGAGGCTGTTTCAATAAAATCCCGCCACAGCGCCAGCTCGACATTGCTTCGCACAAAAAAGTAATTGTATGTGAATACTGCGGACGCATCCTTGTCGACAAACTAATTGAACAACAAGTGTAAAAAAATAATAAGATAACAGAACAGAGAGAGGGTGTCTAAAAAGGCAGCCTCTTTTTTTTGTTATAAATTTTTTTGCCTTACATGTTTTCGGAATGGCTACCTTTATGGTTTCGTTCTCAATAAAAAAATATAACATGTTCTCTGTTCATTCAAAACAGTATCCTGTCAGGTTTAAAGTATCCGGAAGGCTCGATACCAATAGCAGCCATGAATTTAACAAGGTAATACAACCTTTGCTTGAAAAAGAAAAATTTCTGATAATTGATATGTCGGAATGCTCATACCTGTCAAGTTCAGGTATCAGGCAATTATTATCAGCAACAAAAAAACTGAAATCAAAAGGGGGAAATTTATATCTGGCAGGACTAGTCCCGCTTGTATGCCAGGTAATTGAAATGACCGGCTTGCACAAGGTTTTTAAAATAGTAGGTTCTGTTGAAGATGCAGTAAATACAATTTTGAAACTTGAAAAAGATGCACCTTCTCAAATAAATCAGTTTTTGCCCGAAGGTCAGATCAAAATTGTTTATCAGAGGGAAAAAGAATCTCCGGCTTATTTTTGGGCTAAAGAAACCATTGCCGGTTTCGATGAACTGGGCATTTCAATTGGAGTGGGTTGTCCTTCCGAAATGTATGGAAGCGATGAACCTGTTAGCGGCCTTTTTGTCACAGTGCACAATTGTGCAGGTTTTATTCCATTTGATGAAGGTTTTCCTGCCGATTACAGGATTCC
>JAFGEV010000143.1 GCA_016931385.1 Prolixibacteraceae bacterium | reverse complement strand
GTGCGGCCAGGGTTTTCCATCTATTTCAACATCGAAGTAAATGTAGGCTGTTCCGATGATGTAATGGTATTCCCGCCAGCTTTGAAACGCGGCCTGCGCGTGATGCATCACTACCAGGCCAACGCCTTTCTCCTTCAGGAGCCGCACAAAGTTCTCCTGTCGTTTCGGGGAGATTTTTTGTGTCATGTTGTAAAGAAAGATGACATCGTAATCCCAGGCACTGATGTCCTCAAACACCTCGCTTTCATCCTTCAGGGTATACTCGGAATAATTAATGTCTTCGCAATTAAAGATGCCGAAGAATGATTCACGGTTGAAGTGATGCCCGCTTGTCATAATAAGGACATCAATCTTGTCCGGATCCCCGAAGGCAGTTTTGTGAGGGGCTCCCTGCGCGTTCATGTTAAACCCCAATGGCATAAATACTATTATACTAATTATCAGTAGGATACTTATCGATATTTTTTTCATTCCTGAAGGTTTAATACTTTTTCCTGATGTACAGGTACAATGATTTGTTTTCATGTTTTAATTTATTTATTAAATACTTCAATACTATTAGTACTTGTTTTAGATGACACATAAAACTTAGAAGAAAATCTTACAATCGCGGCTCCACCTTGAACCAATCTACCCGAAGGTTCGCGTTTTGTTTGCTGTTTATCCTGATTTTGTTATCGCCTTGTTTCAGGTCTACCAGGCCAAGGTCTACTTCTTCCCAACCATTGGTTTTTTTGAACGCCGTACCGTCCCAGCCGGCAAGGGTTTTCGCACCGACCAGCACATCGCCGTTGAAATCGTTATCCGCAGCAAGCCTGACTTTCAGATTGGCTTTCATGTCGTTGGCCACCTGCACCAAAACTTCCACGTAGTCGTGACTGACGTCAAAACCACTTACATAACCTTTGCCGCCATATCCCGGAAAAGCGTTTGATGTTTCCGTTCCATTGAGTCTTCCTCCGGCAGCTTTGCCATTTTCGGCCTCAAGCATTATGATGACTTTGTTCGGTTTTCCTTTTAAAAGCCCCAGGGAGTCGGGAACAATCGGCTTGATGGTACCGTCAGGGTTGTAAAAAAGGTAATCGGCCATCAGGTTTCGTACTTCACTCATTCCACCCGAAAGCCATGCACTGTGATGAAATGCCAGCCAATTACCTTTGTATTTAATGATCGATCCGTGATTTGTGCCAGCGCGGCCTTTAAATTCGGCTATGTATTTTCCCTTGTACTCATAGGGTCCCAGGGGCTTATCGGCAATGGCATAATACATTTCCTCGGGCCACTGGCCTTTGGGTAAGCCCGGGTAAGACAGGTAATATTTCCCTTTATATTTGTGAACCCAGGGACCTTCGAATACCTCGAAAAGTTGAGATGTCAGATCTACTTTGGTGCCGGGAACAATGGATTTCAGGTCGTTGGTGAGTTGGGCTGCACTGCAATGCCCGCCTGCGCCCCAGAACAGGTAAGGGGTATTGTCGTCGTCCACAAACAGGCAGGGGTCTTGTCCCCATTCAACCCCCTGAATAAAACCTATATCGGTAAACGGTCCCTGGGGAACATCGCTTGTGGCAAGCCCTGTGCGGAACATGCCGGTGGCTTTTTCAATCATACAATAAACCAGGTAATATTTGCCGTGACGGTAAACAGCATCAATCGCCCAGGCATGACTGATAGCCCAGTCGACATCGTCGACCGAAAGAACCCGTCCATGATCGGTCCAGGTTACCAGGTCCCGGGTGGAAAATACATGGTAGTCGAACATGGTGAGATGATGGTTGGTTCCCGGTACATCGTGCGACGTATAGAGCCACAGGGTATTGGTGTCGCTGGTCCACACATGGGCCGAAGGGTCGGCAGCATAAATGTGTTTGATCAACGGATTTTGGGCATTCACTGCCTGAGCAGATAAAGTAAAAGCAAGCAGGAGATATAAAACTCGTTTTTTCATGAGATCGTTTTTTTAAAATTTACTAAAGCGAAACGTAATTTAGTTTTGCATTGGAATTCTTGATGCCGGGCCTCCTTTGGTATAATTACCATCAAACTTTTGATTGTCAATAATTACATTTTCAAGTTTCACATTTTTCACGTTTATAATGTCGAAACGGATGTTATCGGGATGTCCGGGTCGAAATCTAATGTCAATATCTTTCAGGAATACATCATGGGTTGGCTCTTCCTTCCATCCAAATATGCGGATACCATTACTTGCGTTTTCTACTTTAATATCCTCAATATAAATATTTCTAAACTTAGGAACATGCGGGCTAAGGGTATCGCCATCATAATTGGGGTTGATTGATATCACATCATCTTCCACGATGTTAAGCCTGAGATTGCGGATAAATATGTTTTCTATAGTGCCTCCGCGCGAACGACTACTTTTTATGAATACTCCCATCTTTACATTTTGTATGCTGAAATTATCTACCACGTAAATGTTCCGTGCCCCGGCTGCAGCTTCACTGCCCACAGCAAAAGCATGGTGCCCTTTGAACGCACAGTTACGGGTAACTACATTTTCGCAAACACCACCAATGCGTCCGCTTTTTATATATTCCGACAGGATATTTTCCAATTCAGTGCCAGTGATGTCTGCGCCTTCACGGCCTTCGCGGTCGCGCCCCGACTTAATGACAACATTATCATCGTGATTGTTGAACATGATATTCTCAATGAGAACATCTTTTGAAGATTCAATATCAAACCCGTCGTTGTTAATGTTACCAGCATCGAACACGATATTGCGAAATGTCATGTTTTGTGAGAATACAGTATGTATTACCCAGAATGGTGGATTTGATATTTTAATTCCATCAATCAGAATATTGCGACTCAGAAAAAACTGAATCATTGATGGGCGCAAGTTGTACGTTTCCGTGTTCCCCATTTTACGTTCGGCAACTGGGATGTCCAAGTTATTGGCATCACGTGGGCCGATGGTCACCTTAGGGTCATCAGAAAATTTTCGTTTCTCTTTGAAAGTAATCTCCCATTTCACCCATTTTTCGCCATCGCCAGTAATTTCTGGTGTAGCTCCGTTACCGCCTGTGTAAGAAAATTTCACATTTTCAATATTGAATCCTCTTATTAAAGGCGAAGGGCCATAAATGGTTGTGCCTTCGTATCTGGTAATCACACCTTCTCCGCTGTTGGAGTATGCTTCTGGGTTAAATTCAAAAAACAAGCGGATTGAAGGTTGAAAAACCAATTCAATATTCGAGCGCAGTTCAATAGGGCCCGATATTCTGTAAATATCGATAAGCCTTGTCCATTTTTCAGGGCCCAGGGTGTGAGGAAATACTATTTTACCACCTCCTTTATGGCTTACCTCATCAATGGCTCGTTGGATGTCGGCTCGAAAATCATAGGTTCCGTATTCATCGGGTTGGTGCCCAGAGTAGTCAATGATATTGACACTATAATCAGGTATGTTCACTTTCTGAATCCTGCTGGTAATTGCCATTATTGAGTCATTTACTAAATCGGATGCCTCATTCGTATAATTATGATTTATGCATTGGGTAACTATTAGGCCATACAGTATGGCCAAAAAGGATAGTTTTTTCATTTATTTCTTAATTTGATATTTTAGTTTTGTGATATTTTACTGATCATCACGGTGATATACTTGTATCTCTGAAAATTTTGGCAATACTCCCGAATTGTTTACCTGCAACCTGATATATCTGCCTGTTTTTTTTTCAAAGGTTATCGAATAGGTATGTCCAATCTTGTTGCCTTTATCAAGCGTCATCCACTCATTTCCAGACTTATATTGCAAAACGAAATCGTTTGTGCGGGGTTCCCATTCATGTCCTTCTTCGCGAATGTCGATGCGGTTAAAGTCTTTTTCGGCACCCAAATCGAGTTCTATCCAGCATTGTCTGGAATCTGATTTCCATTCGGTTTGAGGGTCATCATCGACCAACCATTGAGCCATTTGCTGATTAACAGATGCTGTAACCTTTGCTGTTTTGGCTATCGATTTGGTTGGTATCAGAATAGGCAATATATCGGCAGCATTTCCACCAAGCGTAAGCTTGATTATGGTGCTGGGAGATTTCCGGTCCCTATCCTGAATCAGAAATTTTATTCCTTTTGGACTTTCCTCAAACTTGATATCGCCTCCTGTCATTAATTCTGCTTTTTCAATTTTTTTCCCCAATGATGGAAAATATTCAGGAGTATCGAACCAGGAAAGAATGTGCAAGTACACCACCTTGCCCTTATTTGTGCTGGCTCCCCAGCCTGCCGGTTTGTAAGGACCACCATCCAGGGCATAAATACTCTCGCCATACTTGCCAAGCCAGTCCCCAATTCCTTTAAGTAATTCAGCCTGCCGGGGTTCAATTATACCGGTAGGCATTGGCCCAACGTTGAGCAGCAAATTACCATCGCCACCAACCGTACTGATTAAGATCCGAATACAATCATCGGATGATTTAAACTTGTCGTTAGTTTTCCACGACCAGGATGTGCCCAATGTCATGCACGACTCCCAGTAATCGGTATTATTAAAAGCACCAACCACCTGTTCCGGGCATTTATAATCGGCGGGCAAACCACAACGCTCATTGATGACCACATTGGGTTGTAAGGTTCGGATAAGCTTGAACAATTCCTTGGTATGATACTCCTTTTCACCATAAAATAAGCCATCAAAGAAAATCATATCAATTTCGCCATAATTACTGCACAATTCCTTCATCTGTCCAAAAAGGTAGGGACGATAAGCATCAAAGTCTTTTTTTATAAAATCGGGGTGATGCCAGTCGGGCTGCGAATAATAAATACCAAAAGCCATTCCGGCAGCATGGCAGGCATCCGACAGCTCTTTAATCACATCGCGGCCAAAAGCAGTATTGGTGATTTTATAATCGGTAAGTTTTGAGTCGAACATACAAAAGCCGCCGTGATGCTTTGTTGTAATTACAATGTAACGCATGCCGGCATTTTTTGCAACTTCCACAAACCTTTTGGCATCAAACTCCTGTGGGTTAAAGCTTTTGTAAAGGTTGTTATAAATAACATCGGGTATTTCGCCTTCACCGGCAACATCCACGCGGTTTTGTTTTGCCCAGCTAATTTCCACACCCAGCAAGCTTGACATATCCCAGTGCAAGAACAACCCAAAAGTACGATCGTCCCATTTCTTCATATTTTCGGGCGAAGCTTTTAAATAGGGTGTATAGTCGGTAGTTTCCTGGGCATTTAAATTGTTTGTTCCGGCTATAAATACTGCAAAGATTGAAAACAGGTGAACGATTCTATTTATAAATTTCATATCAATAGGTTCTTAGGTTGAACAGTTATTCCGATAGAATCAGATTAAAGTCTTTTTGTGATTTTTAAATCCAGAAGTTGCGTATTGATAGCCGACGACCGGATAATGCCTGTTAACTGCCGATGCCATTCCACATCGCGCCACATACCAACAAACTGAGGACCACAGAAATTGCTGGTGGCAATGGCAATCCATTGACCTGTTGAGGCTGCGGTTTTCACACCCAGTTCACATAAT
>JAFGEV010000142.1 GCA_016931385.1 Prolixibacteraceae bacterium | reverse complement strand
TTGTGAATGTTTCCGGTAGGCACACGGTAAAAACGGTCGAATATTTGCGCATGGTGTTCTTTTGAAATTCCAATTCCTTTGTCTTCCACCGAAATTACAACAAATTCTTTTTTATTGTAGGTACTTACCTTTATTTCCGGAATTTCCTTACTGTACTTCATCGCATTGTCAAGCAGGTTGAAAACCACATTGGTGATGTGAACCTCATCCCCTTTTATTATGGGTTGCTCTGCATTTATTTCTGAATGCAAAACCCCGTTTTTGCTTTTCACCCTGAGCTCAAAATTCGCTGTAACGGTTTCAATCATTTTATTTACATCAAATTCCTTGAACTTAAATTTCAATCTCCCTTCATTAAAAACCGCCATTTGCAATACTTTTTCAACCTGAAAACCCAGGCGTTTGCTTTCGGTATTTATTACGTTTGAAATATGCTCGATGGTTTTGGGTGTGTTTGCCACACTACCGTCCTGCAACATCTGGCTGGCCAGCGAAATGGTTGAAATCGGGGTTTTCAGCTCGTGGGTCATGTTGTTGATAAAGTCGTTTTTTATCATCGACAATTTTTTCTGCCGGAATATAATCATAATTGTATAGGCAAAAATGCCGATTAACAAAGCCGTTAAAATAATTGTCGGGATTATCGTAAGTCCGGTTTCCCTCAGCAAATATCCTGAACGTTTCGGGAAATAAATGTGCAGGTAATTGGGTTTGGCCCCGTTCCTGTCCATCTGAAACAATGGTTGAGAAAACTCTCCTCTCCTGCTATTCTTGTTGAAATTCTGATTTCCAAGCACAATTCTTTCCTGCCCCAGGTTGGCATTTTTTATTGCATATTCATAATCCAGCTCTATTCCTGTGGCTTCCATTTCACTATGAAGTACCTGGTCGAGAAAAACTGAATCTATCCGTTCTTCAATGGCCCGGTCTTCCAAAACAACCTTGTAATTCCGCCACGTGGTATTGTTCAGCCACTGCATCATTCTTCGCTGCTGGTTTGCCATCATACGGTTAAGATCGGGGAGCGTGTTCCGAAGAATTTCATTTCCATTTTCCCCTTCCGCGGCCTCCAGTGAATCAGGAACCCCAATTTGCACCTGCTCCCTGTAATAACTGGAAACGCTGCTTTCGGTCACATTCAATCCAAACTCAATAGAGCCTTTATTTACATTGCTTCTTGGAAAAGGGCTAAAATCTTCCCGTGGCAGGTTTGACCCGGGAATCTCACCAATATCAGCGTAGTACTGAGCCTCGCGCTGTTCATAGTTTTCCAAATGTGCAGCCACCCGGATCAAAACATTTTTCACCAGCTGATTAAACTGTTCTTCCCGGATATCGGCCGCCCGCTTAATCAAATGGGTTTGAACAAAAATTAACCCTGAAAGCACAACGGCCATCAGAAATATTAATGTAACCAACATTTTTCTGCTCATGCCGCAAAGATAATTTTAATGAAACGCCCGCTGTAACCTGCTTAACATTATTTAACACCAGCAAATAAAATGTAAACTTTATTAACCTGCATCCCGGGGTTTTTATTTTTCCTGATGGTTCTCCATCAAAACGGTTTCAATAACTTTTGGGAAGTGCTGATACTCGAGTTTATGCACTTTTTCTGCAACTGCTTCCGGGCTGTCTTCAGGAGCAACATCGCATCTGGCCTGAAAAATCAGCTTTCCTTCATCGTAATTTTCGTTTACATAATGTACTGATATTCCCGACTCCTTATCTTTGTTTTCCACCACAGCCTGATGCACCTTCATTCCATACATTCCCTTTCCCCCGTATTTGGGCAACAGCGCCGGATGAATGTTTATGATGGTAAAATTTTTAATCAGCTCAACCGGAATTAACCATAAAAAGCCCGCCAGCACAATTAAATTTACATTACGTTCTTTTAATTTATGCAAAACCTCGTTGGTTTGGTAAAACTGCTCCCGGGTAAAAACAAAAGCATCAATTTTACTTTTTGCCGCCCGCTCCAAAACATATGCTTTTGGATTGTTGCACCACACCGAATCCACATCAATAATTTCATTATCAGCGAAATACTCTATAATATTCTGCACATTAGTTCCTGAACCAGAAGCAAATAACGCAATTTTCTTAACATTCATTTCATATTGAATTTAGCAGGCAGAACATTTGACTAATTTGTTCAAATTTAGAAGCTTACAAATGTTTTCTTTCGCCCTGTTTATATCTTTTTTTAAGTTTTTTCTTTGAAATATAAAACGTAAATTTATTACTTTGCACGGAATTATTTAAAAACAAAATTAGTATTAATCTAAAATTACAATTATGTCTGACGTTGCAGCAAAAGTAAAAGCTATTATCGTTGATAAATTAGGCGTTGATGAAAGTGAAGTTACTCCTGAAGCTTCTTTCACAAATGATTTGGGTGCCGATTCACTTGACACTGTTGAGCTGATTATGGAATTTGAAAAAGAATTTGATCTTGCGATTCCGGATGATCAAGCAGAAAAAATTTCGACGGTAGGTGAAGCTATTGCACATATCGAAGAAGCTGTTAAGTAATCATATTCAGAGTATTTTATGGAATTTAAGCGGGTAGTAATAACCGGTTTAGGAACTGTTAATCCTTTGGGCAATACCGTTGAAGAATACTGGGAAAATCTCGTAAAAGGGGTAAGTGGAGCTGCAGCCATTCAAAAATTTGATGCATCGAAACACAAAACCCAATTTGCCTGTGAGGTAAAAAATTTCAATCCTGAACTTTACATGGATCGCAAAGATGCACGCAAATACGATTTGTATACACAATATGCATTTGCCAGCACCGATCAGGCCATTAAACATTCAGGATTAAATCTGGACGAGATTGACCATGACAGAGTCGGTATTATTTGGGGTGCCGGAATTGGCGGGCTTCAAACTTTTTTTGAAGAAGTAAGAAACTACAAAGAAGAAAGTCCGCGTTTTTCGCCATTCTTTATACCCAAAATGATTGCCAACATAGCCGGTGGATTGTTATCGATAAAATACGGTTTCAGAGGACCTAATTTTACCACAGTTACTGCCTGCGCTTCTGCTTCCCACGCTATGATTGAAGCATTTAACATGATTCGTTTAGGGAAAGCAGATATTATGATAACAGGTGGTTCGGAAGCCGGGGTTAATGAAGCCGGAATAGCAGGGTTCAACTCGATGCGAGCCATCTCAACCCGTAACGATGATCCGGCAACAGCATCGAGGCCTTTTGA
>JAFGEV010000141.1 GCA_016931385.1 Prolixibacteraceae bacterium | reverse complement strand
GTTCTGCCAGTGAAGAAAAATATGACTTTATAAGGGAATTTGCAAGATATGATATTGGAGATTACCCCGTTTTCTATTTTCCAAGAAATGTTCCATTTATCTTATTACAAGAGAAAGAGGCTAAACAACCCCAATTTTTACTTGACAAAAGATTTAAATATTTCATTCATGACTATGGATTCTATGAAATTGAATTTCTAAGTCATTTATTTGCATTTCCTATTAAAAGAAATTATGAAATTGGATTAGAAATATATCTTAAAGAATCAATTAAACAAAAAGGGAAATATTACAAAAAACCAATACTTTTAGAATATTTGACAGAAATTGATTTAATATTAGCAGTTTTGAATGATTAAAAAATACTGTGGCAAACAAAGGTAGCCGTAACACAACCCCCTAAAAATTTCTGATTTTGGGCCAGATTTCATTTTTTTACAAAAACAAAAGCCCCTGCACATCCGGCCTTTGCTGCTGCTTTCAGGGCAGTGAATTTCAGGTAATTTTTAATGTTGTATGCAATACCGGCCCGGCAACCACTTCGTATAAACTATCACTATGCAGATATTTTTCAGCCAGTTGCTGAATTTCGTCAGGCTGTATGGTTTGGATTTTCTTTAAAACTGTTTCTAAAAAAGAAAAATCCATATCGGTTTCGAGCAGTGATTTCAGGCTTTCGGAATTTGCAATGATCCCGTCAATTCCCCTGAGCATATCGCCAAGCATGTAGCTGCGCACAACCTCCATTTCGGCTTTGCCAACCGGCTCATTCCTCAGGCGTTCAATTTCATAATATATTTCGGCCAATGCCGCTTTATACACCTTGGCGCCAACTTCCGACATGATTGCAATGTAGGATGCATTCCTGTGGGTAAGCAGGTTTGCCCCAATTCCGTAGGTGTAGCCTTTATCTTCGCGCAGGTTTGCCATTAACCTTGAACCGAAGAAACCTCCCAACAGTGTGGTCAGCACCAAAAGTCCGGGGAAATCGGGGTGATTGCGGCCCGGGACAAGCCGGCCCATTTGTATTGCACATTGCAGGGCATCGGCTTTTTCAACAAAATGCCTTTTTTGTTCCTTACCTTTTATGGAATGGCCAACAGCATCGTCACTGCCATCATCGAGAATATGTTGCCCGAAAAGCGCATCAAGCATTTCAAATACATTCTCGGGATACTTCCCCGACACCACAATCCTGCAAGGCCTCCTTAAATAGTTTTCATCATGAAATTTCAAAAGCGCTTCACGCGTGACCCCATCGTAATCGTCAAGCTGGTTTGTATTGGCATACGGATGTTCATCGCCGAACAATACCTGAGAAAAATGTTTGCGTGCCAATACTTTAACTTTTTTATTTTCGACAATAAAGCGCTGCCGTTTTTTTGCAATCTGTGCGCTTATCTCCTTCTCGGGAAATGTGGGATGAAAGATCAACCCTGCTGTCTCGGCCAAAACAGGGTCAAAGTGTTTGTTCAGTGTTAACACGCTTACATTGCCGAATTGCTGGTCGGCAGCGAGGTGAAGGTAAGCCCCGCTATTATCGAATGTTTCAGCAATTTGTTGTGCTGAACGCTGCGTTGTGCCCTGGTTCAAAAACCCGTTGGTAAAACCCGCGATCAGATTTGCCGGTTGATACCATGTACCGGCATCGAACATGAAATCGATCTTGGTAATTTCCTGGCTACCGCCATACAACCCCCACACTTCAATGCCATTGGTCAGTTTCCGCTTTTCGGGCATGGGAAACCTAAACGATGAAACAGGTTTCACTGCTGGCCTTCTCTTTTTATCCTTTGGTAGTCCGCTCATAATACAAGGTGGAACAATTTTCAATTCTGAACACTTTATTTGCCACTTCGGCAATACGTTCGGGAGTAACTTCGTTGTATAATCCAATTTGCCGGTTAATCAGTCCGACATCACCAAGCAGTTCAAAACCTGCCAGCGACATGGCTTTATTCAGGTAACTTATTTCGGAGTAAACCAAATTGGCTTCAACTTTATTAATCACTTTACGCAATTCTTTATCCGGCACACTTTCATTTTTAAGTTTTTCCAGTTCGTCCCAAACAGCTTTTCCGGCCTTATCAAATGTAACACCTTCAATAAGTTTTCCTGCCACTGTAAACAAACCCGGGTCGGTATCGCCCGAAATATAGGCATCAAGTTCGCCAAACAACTTTTCTTCAATTACCAAACGGCGATACATTCGTGAAGAATGGCCGTTCGATAAAATATCTGAAATCAAGTCGGTAACGTAATAATCGGCGCCCAATTTTCCATCCATGTGAAACGAGATATACAGTCCGTCGTAAGGAACGTCCCTTTTTACATGCTTTTCGCGTGAATGTGACTGAACAGGCTCAACGGGCAAATCCCTTAGGGGTATTCTTCGTGATGGTATATCGCCAAACCACTTTTCAGCCAGTTTGAAAACTGCATCAGGTTCAACATTGCCACTCACAGCCAACACGGCATTATTAGGTGCATAATGCGTAAAAAAGAACTTCTTCACATCATCGAGCGTGGCATTTTCGATGTGCAGAATATCTTTCCCAATGGTGGGCCACCTGTAGGGATGAACGGTATAACACAACTCCCTGATAAGAGGAGACACATCGCCATAAGGCTGATTCAGATACCGCTGTTTAAACTCCTCTATCACCACATTCCTCTGCACTTCAAGGCTTTGTGGACTAAAGGCCAATTCGAGCATACGATCAGCCTCAAGCCAGAAAGCCGTTTCGATATTTTGTGCAGGCAGGGTAATGTAATAGTTTGTTACATCGTTTGTTGTGAAGGCGTTGTTTTCACCTCCAACTTCCTGAACGGGCGTATCAAAATCGGGGATGTTCACCGAACCTCCAAACATCAGATGCTCGAATAAGTGAGCAAAGCCTGTTTTTTGAGGATCTTCGTCACGGGCGCCTACATCATACAATACATTAACAGCAGCCATTGGCGTAGTTGTGTCTTGATGGACTAGCACCCTCAGTCCGTTTGGTAAAACATGTTTCGTATATTCAATCATTCAAAAATCTCTAATTGCTGCCAAAAGAAATGAAAATTCAGTTTTAAACCATATTTTTTTTGAAATATGTCGGGAATTCACTAATTTTCGGCCTGATATTTTCAACTGTTATGACTAACAATCAAAACAATACAAAGCTTATTCGGGCAAAATTCAAACTTGCCCACCGAAACATGCTAAGGCTCTACAAATGCCTTTTCGAGTGCTGGATGTTTTATTGCTAAGCCCACCCCATATTCCCCAAAATTCCATTTTATTTATAAAGCCGATGAACCGGTGTCGGTTTTTGATTAATCCAATAGTACAATAAGTTATGTCACCCGATAATCAGATAAATTTCACTCCTCCTGAAAAACAGGAAAAAAGCATCAGCAACGATCCTGGAATGAATAACAGGATAAAAAGACTCCGAAAACTTTCAGTTGAAACAGAAGCTTCAATATCGATTGAACGGGCAGTAATCGAGACCAACTTCTATAAAGAAAACTACGGGAAATATTCGATCCCTGTTTTAAGGGCGCTCACGTACAAAGAAATCTGTTCGAAAAAAACCATTTATATCGGCGCCGGGGAATTGATTGTTGGCGAGCGTGGCCCTAAGCCGAAGGCTGTACCCACGTTTCCCGAACTTACCTGCCACAGTGTTGAGGACCTTCAAGTGCTTAATACACGTGATATGCAGCGTTACCTTGTTGCACCTGAAGATATTGAGACCTACGAGAAAGAGATCATTCCATATTGGAATGGCCGCACGCAACGTGAACGTATTTTCGGACATGTACCCGAAGAATGGAAGGCAGCCTATGAAGCCGGTCTTTTTACCGAATTCATGGAACAGCGGGCGCCAGGCCATACCACCCTCGACGGGAAAATTTATCAGAAAGGGCTTCTTGATTTCAAAAAAGAAATTGCCGAATACATTGCCCGGCTCGATTTCATGAACGACCCGGAAGCTACCGATAAATTTGAAACTTTAAAATCGATGGACATCTCGTGCGATGCAAGCATCATTTTTGCCGAACGGCATGCACAACTGGCCGAAGAAATGGCTGCAAAAGAAAATAACGAGACACGGAAAGCCGAACTTCTGAAAATTGCAGACGTTTGCCGTTGGGTACCGGCCCATGCGCCGCGAACATTCTGGGAAGCCATTCAGATGTATTGGTTTGTACACCTGGGTACTATTACCGAACTCAATGGATGGGATGCCATGAACCCGGGCCATTTCGACCAGCACCTTGAACCGTTTTACAACAATGAACTTAGCGAAGGTACACTTACAAGGGAACAGGCCATAGAACTTGTCTCGTGTTTCTGGATCAAGGTAAACAACCACCCTGCGCCTCCTAAGGTTGGTATTACTGCCCGCGAAAGCGGAACCTACAACGACTTTACCAACATTAACATTGGCGGCATCAGGCCCGACGGGACCAACGCCGTCAGCGAAGTTTCGTACATATTGCTTGAAGTGCTGGAAGAACTACACATTCTTCAGCCTGGTTGTTCGGTACACATCAGTTCGAAAACACCTGACAAATTCCTTAAACGTGCATGCGAGGTAATACGCAGGGGATATGGCTACCCTTCGGTTTTTAATCCCGATGTGTACATTCAGGAATTAATATTGCAGGGAAAAAGCATTCATGATGCCAGGGAAGGCGGGTGCAGCGGTTGCATTGAAGTGGGCGCTTTTGGGAAAGAAGCCTACCTGCTTACAGGCTACCTGAATGTGCCCAAAATTCTTGAAGTTACCCTGAATAACGGCATTGATCCGTTAAGCGGTAAAGTTGCCGGATTAGCAACAGGCGATCCGTTGACCTTCAAAAGTTATGAAGACTTATATTCTGCTTTTATAAGGCAACTCAACTACATAATTGACCTTAAGGTTGAAGTCAGCAACTACATCGACCGGATGTTTGCCAAATACGCCCCTGCCCCATTCCTTTCGGTGGTAATTGACGACTGCATTGCAAAAGGCAGGGACTACTACGATGGCGGGCCCCGATATAACACCAGTTACATACAGTGTACCGGGCTTGGAACCGTTACCGACAGCCTTTCGGTATTGAAGAAACATGTGTTCGAAAACAAAACCTTTGGTATGGAAAAATTGCTTTCGGCGCTGGAAAAGGATTTTGAGGGAGAAGAAGTGTTACGGCAAACCATTGTTAACCGTACACCGTTTTTTGGCAACGACGATGAATATGCCGATGAAATTGCTGTAAAGGTATACAACGACCTACTAAAGGCTATCGATGGTAAACCGAACATAAAGGGCGGCAAATACCACCTGAACATGCTTTCGACAACCTGCCACATTTACTTTGGCAAAGTTACAGGAGCAACACCAAACGGCCGCTTCTCAGGCAAGTCGATTTCCGATGGCACATCGCCTTCGCATGGGTGCGACACACACGGGCCACTGGCTGTAATCCGCTCCCTTGGCAAACTCGACCAGGTAAAATCAGGGGGCACGTTGCTTAATCTGCGTTTTCTGCCAGGCCTGTTAAAAACCGACCAGGATCTGATGAAACTTGGCAGCCTCATCCGCAGCTATTTTACACTTGGAGGACATCATGTACAGTTTAATGTTGTTGATGCCGAAACACTGGAAGCAGCCCGCAAAAACCCGGAGGAATTCAAAGACCTGATGGTGCGCATGGCCGGTTACAGCGATTATTTCAACGACATGAACGATGACCTGCAAACTGAGATCATTGAACGGACAATCAATGAATCGTTTGGCTAAATGTTAAAATGGGCTAAAGCCCGGTTCTGTGAGTTTTCCTCATTAACCCCAGGCTTACCGCGTGTCGCCTAAATCTTTAGCGGTGGCGCAAGCCTGGGGTTAGTAAATCCATTATTGAACCGGGCTTTAGCCCACATACCAATTTTGTACCGCAATCTATGATTTATTAACAGAATATTCTGAAACGGTTTTTACAGATGAATCAAACTGATACAATAGAAAGGCTTGAAAGCCTGATATTCGACATAAAGCATTATTCAATAAACGACGGGCCGGGTATCCGCACCACTGTTTTTTTAAAAGGGTGCCCGCTCAGTTGTATCTGGTGCCACAATCCTGAAAGCTTTTCACCCCGAAAAGAAAAGATGTACTGGAAATCGAAATGCATCGGGGCACAGGAGTGTGTAAAAAATTGCCCGAACCAGGCATTGACCCTTACGCCTCAAGGCATTGTTTCCGACAATAGTAAATGTTCTCTTTGTGGAATTTGCTCAGAAGTATGTCCGTCAAAAGCCATCGAGATCAGCGGGAAAAATTATTCTGTTGCTGAACTTCTGAAAATATTTGAAAAAGACAGGTTGGCTTTCGACCAGTCGGGAGGTGGTGTTACATTTTCAGGAGGTGAACCTTTCATGCACTATCAACTTTTGATGGAGCTGCTTGAAGCCTGCGGCGAGCAGGGATTTCACAGGGCAGTTGATACATCGGGCTACACAAAAACAGAATATATTATAAACGCCGCAAAACATACCGATCTGTTCCTTTACGATTTCAAATTGTTCGACAGTATGAAACATAAAAAATACACCGGTGTTTCGAATGAATTGATTTTAAAAAACCTGAAGGAGCTATCAAAAACAGGTGCTGAAATCAACTTACGGATACCATTGATCGGAGGCATCAATACCGATGTTGAGAATCTGGAAAGAAGCGCCATATTTATTGCTGAACTTGCAGGTGAAAAGAAAACAGTTAACCTGCTGCCCTACCACAATATTGCGTCAGGCAAATATAAAAGGCTGGGGAAAGAATACAATTTTAAACAACTGATAGAACCTTTTGAAGAAGAAATTAAACAGGCAAGGGATATTTTTATAAAAGCGGGGTTAACAGTGTTTATTGGCGGATAATTTGGGCTGAAGCTCACATTTTATCTGTACTCTGCTTTTATGAGACTGTTCAAAAAGTGATTAAAGGTATCATATTTACTAACTCCGCCTTTCAAGGCGGAGGATATAACTGACATATGCACTCCCCGGGGCTTTAGCCCATTCTGATTTTTGAGATTAAATTCACATAGCAGCAATAAAAAAAGTCCTCATAAAAACGAGGACTAATAACTACTAATAACCAATGTTAATTAAAAATACAAAATGTGTTTTTCTCTTTTCTAACCTAAATTTCAATAAACAACCGTGAATTTATACTATCACCTTTATTTGGCTTATTTATTTTTCACAATCAAATATTGAAAAAAAGTATCATACAGAGTGAATCAAATGTTCAAAAAAGTGGCACGGATGTTTTACTGTTTTTTTCCTGTAAAAGCTTCCCTTACCTCCCGGCATTCCGTGATAAGCTGTTTCGGTGCAACCTAAATGCTCTCACAAACAAGTAACCAAAGAAAAAACATGGAGCTGTTTCAAATACCGATTCGTATTATAAATGACTTATAATTGTAAGCAAAGAAAAAAAAAGGGGCTGTCTCAAAAGTCAGTCCCTTTGTTTATATAAATACAGATTGAAAGTTATAAGCTATTTATATCAGGCTGAAAGCCTAAATTATTACAGCCCCCTTTTAAACCATTAAATTATCTGCGCCATTCATTCACTCCATCGCGGATGCGGTTTCGCCAAACCATTTGTGACGAAACATTTTTATAGGTTCCATCGGTACTTGTAACCTTATAATTTAAAGTAAAGGTTGAGGTTTCCCCATTAAACTTACAATCACCGTTTTCAGTTACCATGTTGCTTTGCGAACCTGCAGTGTTTCCAATGTTTACCGAATTATCGGAATTCACAACAATTTTCATTGCAAAATCTGAACCTATCTGGTTCATCATGCCATCAGACACAACCGTGTCGAGGCTCGTAGTGGTAAGCGTTATCACATTCTCAAGACTTGTTGTACCTGTTTGGCTGCCGCCTGCATCGAAACTGGTTACGGTACCTGTCTGGTCGTAATAGCCTTCGAAATGGTTAATGTATTTTACTACCAAAATCTTCGTATCCAATTCTGAATTGATTGAATCGGCTGAGGTATCGGTTAACCTGAAGGGAATCGCATATCGGTGCTTCAAGGAAAGCGGGTCATTCAGGAATTTTGCCGAATCGATGATTACAGTCACTTTTCCAAGTATTGAACCAGCCTCGATAATGAATTTTGAGCCGTTGCTGAATGAATAATAGTCAGAGGGCATAAGTTTATACCCTAAAGTTTTTATGCCTGTTTCTTCGAGCAGCGAAGGATCAATCTCAAACCCTACCCAATGCTCTTCTTCATTTTCAAGAATGCCTGTGAGATTTAGCCCCATGTCGAGCTGCAATCCCTCGTCTTTCACTACGGTACGGTGCAATACACCTTCAACATTCGATCCTCCGTCGGCACGTGAAAATGCAATACTTGAGAAGGTGTGGTCAATCCTGAAATCATCGTAGCAACTTGTTGCTACGACTGCAATTATCAGTATCCAAAATATTTTCTTCATATCAGTAATTTTTTCTATTTCGACTTTATTTCCAACCTGCATTTTGTGCCAGGTTATCCATAATCAGGGTTTGGTCGTAAGGCACAGGAACATAACGCATGTAATCCTCATAAGTATGTTCTTCCACATCGACCTGCTGATAGGTAAGGTTATCACCGCTTTTCGTAATTTTCATCCCTTTTACGGTATGGCTTAACGGAAGGTTCCAACGCCGTACATCCCAGAAACGGTGCCCTTCGAAGCAAAGTTCGATCCGGCGTTCGTTTTGAATCAGCTCCCTGAAAGCATCTTTCCCCAAACCAGCCTGTTCGGTCAGGTAATTATCGGCAATATCTCCCAGGCCCCTTTTTCTTATTTTCTTTATGGCATCGAGTGCCGATATTCCCAAACGTGCATCGGTGGGGCCAAAAGCCTCGTTTGCTGCCTCGGCAAAATTAAGGTAAAGTTCAGCCCTGTTCAGGTAAGTTACAAAATGATATGCAAAGGAATTTACCCCTGGCGTAAGGTCAACAGCCGTACTCAGGAACTTTTTCAGGTAATATCCGGTACGGGTTCCCTGTTTCAGCAAGCCGCCGGGTGCATCGTCGCCGCCCATATAGGTATTCACAACTTTTCCACCATATTCAGTTCCATTATGAAAAACAAATCGTTCGAAGCGCGCATCGCGGTTTTCATATGGTTTGCTGGCAGAATATGCAGCACTTTGCCCGATAGGATATCCATCACTGGCAGGGAAAGCATCAACCAGGTTTTGCGATGGGTTGCATTCACCACTACCGTATAAAGAAGGCGGATAATAACTCTGTTCCCAGTCGTTACGTGAATAGGTTGAAGACACCCAGATGTTTTCAAAATTGCCCCCATCGGTAAAATCTCCATAAGCCTGAAGATCGGTTAAACCGCCTGAATTGTTGATGCATTCGGCGGCAGCATTTGCAGCACGTTCCCAGCTTGCCTGTGTTGAGTTATTGAACGCCGGGCTGGCCGCATACAACAAAACACGGGCTTTTAATGCTTCGGCAGCAATGCCAGATGCCCGGCCACGGTTCTTCACCCCCACGTAAGGGTCGCGCGAACTGGTATAATCGTAGGTAACAATGCTGATTGCCGAGTCGCAATCGGTTATGATCTGTGCTACGCAATCTTCATAAGTATCACGTGGCAAATCAAGGTCATCACCTATTTCAAGCGCTTCGGTCACAATGGGGAAGCCTAATGCTTCACCATCAACAATTCCTCCATAATTCTGCAATAATTTCCATTCGTACCATGCCCTCAGGAAATAAGCCTCTCCTACACGGTGTACCCGGTAAAGTGAATCCTTAAAAGCATCGGTAACGTTATAGGGCAATGTCTTCCCGTTTTCAATAAAGAGGTTCAGATATTTGATCATGGTATAATACTCGCCCCATTCGCCTATGCTGTTGTTTTCAACGGTCCAGCTTCCCAGGGCCAACCTGTTTGCCCCTGTAATATTGGGTACGGCATTGTCGGTATAATAGTCGGATGTAACATCCAATGCGATATCGAGATTGGCATAAACCGTAGTTAATATGCCTTCGCCGTAATCGGCATGGCTCCATAACTCTTCGGTTTTCAGGTCTTCAATCGGCCTGGGTTCGAGAAAATCACATGCAGCCAATGTTGAAAGCGCTAATGCAACTATAATTATTCGTTTCATATTACTCTTTTTTAAATTCATTAAAACATACATGTTACCCCAACCGTATAGGTTTCATAAATTGGATATGTATACATACCGGCATAATTATTTTCGGGATCGATACCGAATTCCGACAGTTCAGATGTTTCGAAAAGGTTCGAACCACGCAAAAAGACAGTGCAGTTGCCCATCAGCATTTTCCTGGAAATATTCTTAGGCAAGGTATAACTTACTTCCACATTTTTCAATCTGAAATAGGAAGCATCAGTAAGCCAGAAAGAAGATGTTTGCATATTATTGATCGATGTTGTGGTTAACCTCGGGAATCTTGCATCGGTATTGGATTCTGTCCAGCTATCAAGAACTGCTTTCGAGAAATTCTGATTGTTCCCCGTGTTATTAAAATAAGAATTGTATGCCAACATCATTTCACCATCGGTGCGTCCCTGCCCTACAGCTTTAATTTTAAAGCCCTTGTAACTTAAAGAGATATTAACTCCGTAGTATATACGCGGAGCATGTGCGCCTGTGCGGTACATGTCTTTTTCGTCAACAATGCCGTCGCCGGTGTAATCTTCGTATTTGATATCGCCCGGAACAACAGAACCAAAGGTTTGATATACTTCGCTGGCATCTATTTCATCCTGGTTCTGGAAAAGCCCAAGCGCGTTGTACATTACATATTCATCGGTTTCCTTACCGGCATTTTTGCGGTAATCGTCAAGGTTTAAAGGTTCATCCCATTCAATGATTTTTCCTCGATGATACAGAGCGTTTGCCCCGGCGCTAACTGTAAAATCACCGACAGTTTTTGTATACTGAACAGCGCCATCGAAGCCCCAGTAGTTGATCTCTCCAAAGTTTGTTGCCGGCAAAAATCCACCACCACCAAACAATGAAGGTGTATAGCTCTTCATCTGGGAAATCATGTCATAATTGCTCATGTTGTAATAGTTCAGGTCAACGGTAAGCGAATTATCGAACATAGCGCCTTGAATACCAACATTTATATACCGCTTTTTAGGAACAGTATACTGGTCGCTGGCAACCTGCTTAATAATATAGCCATTAATGGGTGTTCCAAACTTCCCGGCAATACCGCTTAGCCATGAGCCTCTTTGTTCCCAAAGGGTTTCGTATAAATAATACGTATCATAATCGCTAAGTAAAAAATCGCCGGTCAGGTATGTAAAATCATTTACGCCCATGATGCCAAACGAAGCATTCAGTTTTAAAAAGTCGATTGCATTGCTTTCTTTCAGGAAATCTTCGTTGCTAATCGTCCAGCCTGCGCCAATGGTCGGGTAATACGAAAACCTCTTCCCTTTTGGCATTCTCATGCTCCCCGACAAAACCTGATCTATTTGAACCGTGTACTTGTCATCGTAAGTATAGGTTGCGCTTAATGTAAAATCCTGCATTTTTTCTGGCTGGTAGCCTGTATAGGCGTTTTGTTCAAACGCGCCCTGATAGTAACTCAGGTTTGAGGCTACTGCATGTTTGCCGAACGTGCGGTCGTAATTCAACGATAAACTGGCTACTGTTTTTCGCAATATGTTGTTTGACAATACAGATTTATTCTGCACTTTAACCTCGGCCGATACAAGTTCTATAGAATCGGCACCGGTACTGCTTTCCACCAGCCGGTACAAAGGCGCCGACTCGTACTTCCCTGTAGTTATAAAACTCGTTACATCGAACGCAGCCGAAGCCCTTGCACTAAGTCCTTCAACAAAATCGGACAGGTCGAAATACAGGGTTGCATTGTTTTGCGTACTTAAGGTTGTTGACTCCCTGAATCCGCCATATACCAGTTCGTTTTCAATGTTTATAGGATAATCGTTGCTAACAATCAACGAATCGTTAAAAGAGATCGGATGGGCATTGGCCGGGATGACCGAGTTAAGTATAAAAATATTTTCATGGGGATTTCTGCTCCCTTTGTACATACCCGAGATATTTACATTCATTCTGATCAATTCATTCAGTTTGATGTTCACATTCCCCCGGAGTTTTAACCTGTCGCTGGAATACTTTTCACCAACGGCTTCCAGGCCTTCGCTTCCCATATAACTGATCATCGAAAAATAGTTCACTTTCTCATCACCCCCTGCAAAGTGGATATTTGCTTTCAGGAAAGGTGAAGACGGGCGTACATACCTGTCGAGGTAATTAATATTCGGGTAGTTTACCGGGTCGGCATTGTTTTTATACGCGTTTAAGGCATCGTCGGAATAATAGGGTTCAAATCCGTCGTTAACCATAGCCTGGTTGTAAAGGGTCGCATATTCCCAGGCATCGGTATATTCGGGAATTGCCGTGGCCATGTTCATGCCATATTCGGCTGAAAAGCCCATTTCACGGTTAAAGCTGTCTCCCTGTCGTGTTGAAATCCATATTGCAGGACCGGAGCCATAAATTCCCAGCGGGGCACGGCTGGCCTGATCTTTCAGGATTTCAACCTTATCAACTTCTTCGGCAATCAGATCGGACGGGTCGCGTATTACGCCATCGACATAAATCGTTGCCGACTGCCCCTGAATTTGCACAGATGAAGACTCACTTCCCGGTGTTGAAGTATTCTGTACAACCACCATTCCGGGCACCAGGCCCGATAAAGCATCGAGAAATGACCCTGACGGAAATGATCCCAGCTTATCGGCAGTAACCGTATAAACCGATGAAACCGTCCGTGTTGTTTTCAGGCTTCTGAAGGGCAGTTCAACATCATTGGCCGGATCAAAAACAAGTTGTTTTTCGAGTACCAGGTTTTCTTCAGTCAGGTTACCATTCATTACAGCCACTACTTTAAGCAGGTATCCCGGCTCATCGATGGTTATCCGGTCGGTGCGGTTTTCCACCACATCAATTTCAAATTCGCCCTGTGCATTTGTAAGGGCTATATCGTTGCTCATAAATGCTTTTAACTCAATGTTCGACAAGGGTTCAGCATTTTCACCGAGCACTTTTCCTTTAACTGAAACCGTTGCAAATTCTTCTTCCTGCGCAAACAATTGAATGTTTACAATTATGGCCAGAATTACCAACAGTTTTATGCTTATTATTTGCTTCATTCGATAACTTTTTAATCGTATTACTTTTTTACCTTAGGAATTACCATCCCGGATTCTGTTTAAATTCTTCAAACATGGTCGCATCTTCCAGTGGGATGGGCCACTTGTAATGTTTCTGATCAAACGTCAAAGTAACAACGGGTTCTGTAGAACGGTTAAATACATACCCTGTTGGCTGTGATGCATCTTCGGCAATGTTGATCCCGTATATTTCCTTATGCTTAACTTTTGAAGCATCGCCCCAACGTGACAAGTCAAAGAAGCGTTTTCCTTCAAGGAAGAATTCTACGGCACGTTCGTTCTTGATCCTTTCCCGGAATGCTTCCTTGCTGCTTGTATACATTGCATTAACACCGGGCATTCCAACACGTGCACGGATTTTGTTCACCGCATCCAAAGCGCTAAGATTAGCCCCGGAGAGTGTGTGCGCCGGACCTCCGATTTCGTTGCAGGCTTCGGCATACCACATTAAAACTTCAGTATACCTGAAATAAATACAGTGCGAAATGGGATGGACTGCATCGGACCACTGGTCAATGTTGTCGACCCAGAATTTTCGGGCGAGGTAGCCTGTTTTGCTGTAATGTTCAGCAGCCTGACGTTCTTCACCTCCATTGTAAAGACTCAGGTAGTAATCGGTTTTACTGGTCCACCTTTCACGGTTAAACAAAATATTATGGTAAAAGCGGGGATCCCTGTCTACATAAGGATCCTGCTCATTGTATCCAGGATCGTCACCAATGGCAAGGCCGTTTTTGGTTTCATACAAATCAACCATATTTTGTGAGGGGCTATACCCCTGAATGATCCCACCGGTAACAAGGTTGGTGGTTGAAAACACAGAGTAACGGCCACTGTTTTGCATTTGTGAAGCATATTCCCAGATAATTTCATCTACGAAAGGTTCATAGTTAAATATGCTGTCGTAACCGCCGGTGAATTCAATGGTTTTTACCCCCTCGGGCGACATGTATGTTACCTGGTCGGTTGAATTGCACTCAACAAGGCTGTACACACTGTTATCCTCCGAGAATTTGATTAAATCCCAGGCAGCCTGCGCGGCTTCTTCCCATTTGGCCTGATCGTTTGATGAATTGTTCGACGGGCTTGCATTAAACAGGAAAGTATTTGCCTTTAAGGCCATGGCAGCCCCTTGTGTCGGACGCCCGTATTCGTTATTCGGCCATGACACAGGCAAGAGCGAAGCAGCTGTATCGCAATCGGCAGCAATCATATGGGCAGTTTCATCGAACGAAAGGCGTGGCAGGGCAAAATCGTCGGAAGGACCAAGTGTCCTGGTGAGATAGGGCATCCCTCCCTGACGCTTCAACATTTCGTAATAATACCAGGCCCTCATAAAATGTGCCTGCCCCTTCAGTTCATCTTTTTGCTGATTGGAAGCATTTTCGAGCATAGGCAGTTTTTCGAGCGACATATTGGCAATACGTATGCTTTCCCATGCCCTCCATACTGTTGAAAACTGCAAAGCCTGCGCTAAACCGTAACATTGCAACCAGTTTCCGTTCTGAACAACAGGCAGGGTTTCCCAACGGCAACTTGTTGTCCCTTCGTCGCACACAGCAGCGATAAACGAATACTCGTAATCGGCCACATAATCGAGCATGTCCTTATACATCCGGTCCTGAAACTTCTTGAAGTTAAGATAGTCGGTGAAAACTTCTTCTTCGGTCATCCCTTCGGAATCGGGCACTTTGTCGAGGTATTCTTCACATCCCCAAAACAAAAGTGCTATCATGATTATTGATACTATTTTCTTCATTTTTTTCAGATTTCCGGATTAAAATACAATTTTCAGTTCGAGTGAATATCTTCTTAACTGCGGGTAAGCGCCAAAATCAACCCCTGAGTTAGCCCCCTCGGGATCTCCGCCCAGAGGGTATTCAGTGAAGGTAAACAGGTTGGTTCCTGTCAATGCCAGTTCAGCGCTCTGAATCCCAATACTTTTAAATGCATCGAGCCTGAAGATGTAGCTTACCCTGGCATTTTTCAACCTGAAATATCTCCCATTCACATTGGCAAAACTGCTAAAGGTATAATTAGGGTTATAATTCACATTGGTATGCACTGCGGGATAGGTTGCATCGGGATTATCAGGTGTCCAGTAATCGTTGTGGATCAGCAGCGCGTTATCTTTATCCTGTGAGAACGGGTAGAGATAGAACATGCCTCCCTGGCGCATCTGGTATTCAACATCCGACACGCCGTAGAAGTCGACCTGGGCAGTCCAGTTTTTGTAAATGCACCCAAACTTTGCATTGTAAACGAATGCAGGTGCATACGGATGTTCGGTAACAACATAATCCTGGGCATCGATATTTCCATCGCCGTTAAAATCGAGATAATAATGGTCGCCGGCAACAATTGATCCGTTACGGCCCATCTCTGCTGCCATAAATATTTCATCAATATTCTGGTAGTACCCTTCCACTTCAAGACCTGCTGACGGGTTATACCAATCCATCCTATCGGCAAGTTCCACGGGTTTTCCTTCCACACTAAGGTTGAAGGGTTTTGTGGTTGGTTCATCGTAAAAAACCACGCGGCTTTCATTGCCGGTTAAATATGCCGAAGCAAACAGGTTAAGGCCTCCTGGCAAGGTTTTGTTAAAATTCACTTCTACCTCAAAACCGTGGCTCTTGGTTTCGCCAATGTTCCCTGTTATGCTCCCTGCGCCAAACCACGAGGGAACCCTTTTCCTTTCCTGAAGGATATCTTCCCTTTTTTCGTCATAAAAATCAACATTCAAAGTGATCATATTCTGAAAGAAGCCCAATTCGAAACCCAGGTTTTGTTTCACAGCCTTTTCCCAGGTTACATCACTAACGGGTACATTTCCTTCGGCAATGGTACTGTACCCTCGTTGCGGGTATCCAAAACTTATCCCTCCGCTTGAAGTATACTCCGATATGTATAACCAACGTGCTATATTGGCATCGCTACCAACAATACCCCATGAATATTTCATCTTGAAAAGGTTAAACCATGGCATGGCATCTTTCCAGAATTTCTCTTCCGATACCAGCCAGCCTGCTGCAGTTGCAGGGAATGTGCCGAAACGTAAACCGGGTGCAAAATTCTCTGATCCCGTGTGTGCAACACTGGCTTCTAAAAAGTATTTTCCTTTTAAATCGTAAGTGGCACGTGCAACCCAGTTTTCTTCATAGTGTGTAAAGGCAGAGCCACTTGTTGATTCACGGCGACTGAAAACCGCAGTTGCCGAAACATTGTGTTCTCCAAATTTGCGCGCATAGTTGGCCTGCAACTTATAATAAAGGCTCCTGAAACTGGATTCCAGCACATCACCATGCGAAATCAGCTTTGGTTGCGGTGTGTCAAAGTCCTCGTTACCATCTGAATTGTAACGCCCCCAGGTTGTGTCGGCAGGGTTCAGGTAATAACCAAATATTTCGCCATAGAAACCCGGGCCGGTTTTGAAGCTCTCTTTATAACGTGCATAGTCGTTATATGAATAGGTTCCTGAAAGGGTCAATCCTTTAGTTAGGAAATCTAATTTTTGTTCCAGGATCACATCGGCATTTAACTCATTGCTTTTCAATCTTTCAAAGCCACGGCCACCTAACCAGTCGAGCCTGGTATTAAAGAACCTGGGATTACAGGCAATCCTGATTCTATCCTGATCATAAGGGATCACATCGTCGGGGAATTCATCAAGCACTTCGGCAGGGTAATATGCCGGCAGGGTTACCGGGTTGAACCAGGTTTCCTGCGTGTAATTATCGAATGGTCTTCCCCACTTTTTGATATTACCGCCAAGGTTAACCGACAATTTTGTTGTTTTTGTGATATTAAAGTCGAGGTTATTCCTGAAGTTGTACCTGTCGTGGAAATAGTGGGCGTTATATTGATCGTAATCGTATGGGAAAAGGTCACCTACTGTGTAAATGTCGCCTTCGTGTAAATATCCCAACGAGACAAAATACTGAACAAAGTTATTCCCCCCACGGGCATTCACATTATAGTTCTGATCCCAACCGGGCTTAAACAGAAACCCCATCCAGTCGAAATCGGTGTACAACCAGGGAGCATCCTGGGTACGGTAATGTTCAAGCACTTCGTCAGAAACCATCATATCCCAGTTCTGGTCGTTACGGTAAGCTTCATTACGAAGCAAAAGGGTTTCGTAAGCATTCAGGTACTCGGGCAGGCGGGTTGCCTCTTTTAGCGAAACTTCAGCTGAAAGTTCGAGCTGCACGGCACCTTTACGCCCACGTTTTGTGGTAACAATGATAACACCATTTGCACCTTTGATACCATAAACTGCAGTTGCAGAAGCATCTTTCAGGATTGAAATGGAAGCCACCTCATTTGGATCAAGGTTCGAGAAGCTTCGTTCAACTCCATCGACAATTACAAGCGGGCTGTTGCTTCCAAGCGATGAACTTCCCCTGATAAGCATCGTAATACCATTTAAAGACTCTTCACCAGGTGTCGGGTCTGTTGAGATTACCGTAAGGCCGGGCAGGCTACCCTGAAGTGAGTTTTCGAGGCTGCCACCCATTTTCATGGCCTGGAGTTTTTCGCCCGAAACCTGAGAGATTGCACCTACTACCGACTCTTTTGATTGAACGCCATAACCAACAACAACCACCTCGTCGATATTTTCAACGCCAGCTGATAAGGACACATTGATAACGGTTTTCTTTTCAACCGATATCTCCTGTGTTTGCATCCCGATAAACGAAAACGAAAGTACTTCGTCGTCTTCAGCATCAATGCTGTATTTCCCATCAGGATCAGTGACCACGCCCCTTGTGGTACCCATCACCCTAACGGTAACACCGGGCAAAGCATCTCCCTTTTCATCGGTTACCGTACCTGTGATGGTTTTTACCTGCAGGGCTGCAAATAATGGCAGCGCCAGTACAAGCAATACAATCAGCAACAATTGAGTTTTTCCAATTAAGTTAGATTTCATTTATCATAGTTTTATTAGATGTATATTCCCTTCTTTTTTCATTTCAATTTCTTTTAGATACCTCCCCGATAAATAATATTCGGTACAGTGAAAATGCATTCCGTAATCTTCCCATTCTTTCGTGCTTACAAATTTTTCACACACAGGGCAAACAAAACGGAGTTGCTGCGGTTTGTACTTATCTTCCCTTAACATGCTTGTTAAAATCATCATTTTTCAATATTCATTTGATTTTGCAGAAATCAATCAGGATTTTGTTAATGTAAATAACATGATTCTGTACTTTTTTAACAGTCCCAAATGTTCAAAAAACTTGTATAAATGTTGAAGCACATAAAGCACATCACGCTATAAATCTGATTCTTACATTAGACCTTCTTCAAATAATGAGTTTTGTTAGAAATATTGACAGATTTGGCAATACGATAAATAATCAAATGACTATAAACTCAAGCTTTTGGGTAAAAATATTGTCGCCTGCAAATATCCTAAGTATATACAAACCATTATCGAGACTAAAGGGTGACAAATCGATTTTTTCACCTGAAAGAATCTCCTCTTTAAACTTAAGCCTTCCCTGCAAATCAAAGCAAGTAACAACAATATTTTCTGTACCCTTTACCGAAACCTTTATGAAACCCGAAGCCGGGTTTGGATAAACCCTCACATCACACTTTAAGGCAAAAGGATTATCGTCTGAAGAAGTTGAACCATCGTCGTTTGCAAAAGGCGAACCGTTTAATGCCGATGAGAATTTCCAGTATGCAACGTTATTGGGGTCACCTTTCGGGTCATCTTCAACCGAAGTAAGGGAATAACCTGTACCGTCGGCTTCAACCGGCCAGGGAAGCTGATCGGAGTAGGTAAACGAAAGTATCTCTTTTCCATTTTTATCAGTTAATAAAACATATTCGCCACTGTTACCGAACTGTCCCTGGAAGTTGCCGTCGGGGTACCTCCCAAAACGACGGAAGAAAGAATTAGGTTTTGAGGCAACAACATAAAAATGGCCGGGGAAAAGCAATGTACCTGAAGGAAATGTAAATGTAACGGCTGAATCGAGTTTTAAGCCTGACAAATCAAGCACTTCACTACCTGTATTCTTAAACTCGATAAATTCCAGGTTTTTTTGATCAATGGTATCTACTCCATCGATAATATCAAGCGGATGATAATCGAGTTCGGTAACTTTAAATTTTGAAAAATCCTGTTCCTGTTTTACAAAAAGCACTGTATTTAAAGCTCCCCAGGCGTTGCCCGATTTTACCCTTCCCTTAAATAAAGTATTTGAAGTCAGTTGGAAAGAGGTGCTTTTGCCCCCATTAATTGCATCGGGCGAAATTGTTCCACCCGGCAGCCTGGGGTCGGCGCCATTGGTTGTGAAATAAATATCGCCCGTTGGGTTGTTTCTATCAACAGTAACCGACACCTCCGCTGAAAACAAATGCCTGTTTTCAACCACAGTCGTTCCTTCTGCTGAAACGCGAGGCGCATTGTACTGTGGATAAAGATTTTCATCCTGAAGTTGTCCGATTACAATATCGGTGCGATACGGGAAATAGTTATCGTACAGATTTTCAAGTTCGGCCAGCCAGTGATCATCCCTGTTTAATGAGCCTCCCCATTGTTGTGCATCGCCCCAACGGGCCGATTCGGCAACAATGGCCGTATCGATTTCCAAAGCACGTCTTTCAAAATACCAATGGGCAGTATCGGGAGAAAACAGTCCGCCTTCTGATAAATATTTATATGCATGGTCGGCAAAACGCAAACGGTATTCTTCATTCTGGCATAACCTGTAATGGAGCCACTGTGGGTTAAAATCGAGAAGGCGGTTAATTTTCATGGCGCCCGTAGTCCCAATGTTAACACGGTTTTCATGTATACCATTATCGATATTTTTTTCATCAACGAACATGCAATGTTCCGAATCGTGGGCGACGAACTTGAATCCCTGCGATAAGTTCTCGCGGTTAATGATAGCGAAGAAATTGTTGGGCATGTCGTTGCCGCCCCAGGCCGAAACCGGTGCATCAAAATTGCCTGTATAAAAAATGATCAGCAGGAAATCAATCAGGTTATCGATATCGACCCAGACCCGGGCATCGTGAATGCGTTTCCCGTTTTTGTCCTTTCCCTCAAGGTTGAAGTATTGTTCATTTGTTTGAAAACCTGTTCTGCACAAATTCCAGAGGTCTTCCCATGTGTCCATTGTTCCTTCGGTAACCTCGTTATAATATGGCCACGGCTGGGTGTTTACTTTTACAATGTCGTAATCTTCCTTATCGCCGCCCAGGTACGATTCGGCAAAACTTGCTTCAGGGCGTTCATCTGTTTGAAAAATGCCCCAGTACATCCCGTTCAGGTATAAATGATAATATTCGCCTTTAGCCGAAAGATGCCCCATCTGCTGTTGCATATCACGTGAGTAAATGTCTTTTATCAACGTATTCTGCGGATCACCGTCCATACTCCACGAATAGTTTTGTTCACAACGCAGGTCGAAGCAGTCGAACTCACTGGCTCCCTTATCATCAAAAAGCGGATAATGCAGTTTACCTTCGCCGTATTCTTTTCTGAAAAACAAACGGAAAGCGTGTTTTGGGTTGTTTGAATTTTTTGCACTGTTCCCTCCCCTGATCCTAAGCCCGGCATTAACCGAGAATCCTTCTTTCCCCGATGGGTTTATCAATTCAATTGAGCAATCCCTTTCCCACTCCTCTCCTTTTTGTGAGGCATTCACATAGATACCCTGGCTGTAACCAAAAAGGTTATCAAGATCGGTGCTGATCGAAATTGAGGGAATTTCCAACAGCGCCTGTCCCATCATCGAAGAATATTTGCTGTTGGTAACGATGTCGGCAGCCATATCATAATCGATGCGCTGACCGTTTACAGAGCCAGAAGGCCAGCCCCCACCCGGATTACTTTGTTCAGGAACCTTATCAAGAAAAATATAGGTATTTCCAACAGGGAAAGCCGGGCTGAAACCTTCTTTCCATAAAGAAGCACGGACGATAAATGCAGGAGTCCTGCCTCTTCCTGTTTCCGAATCCGGATCGACAGTAACGGCAACAACAGAACCGGCCTTAATTGCAGTAGCCGATGTTTGCGGGTTGCTTCCATCAACGGTATAGATTACACCGAAAGCATCGTTTGAAGCAGTTACCTGCAATTCAAAAGCATTGGCATAGAATCCGGCATTATGACTGAATGTAAGTGAAATCCCCTCAGCATCGACCATTGGAAGTTCAGGCTGGACGACATTTCCCATGATGCCCATATCGAAGTAAGCATCTGAGCTGCCCAGGGTTGTATTAAAAACCTGTATGCTTACCAGGTTTTCACCCTCAATAATCGGAAGGTTTTCAACAGCCAGGTCAATAGAGAGCGGATCGTTCCACTCATGGTTTTCAGGAGACAAAGCCCCGGGCACTAATGATACAGGGGCATTCCGGCGAATGACCTCCTCACCGTTTATCCATAAAACAAACCCGTCATCGTACGAAATATTGAAATTAACTGAACTGATAGCATCAATGTTTTGGGCTGTGAATTTTGTTTGAAGGTAAAAAGTCGAATAGTAATTCCTCATATCGGATAATTCGGTACCGCCATCACCGTCACCATACCGAAAAGGAGCAAATGCGACATCCCATCCTGCAGAGACCGATCCGTCAGCCATCCAGTTCTCAGGCAGGTCAACCGTACTGATCCCCTTCAACAACCTGTATTCAGCCCCCTTGTTAAAATTAATTTGTGCAAAAATGTTTTTCAACGATAAAACCAGAAAAATTTGTAAAACAAAAAGTAAACGATAAGTCATAAAAAAATTATTTAAGAACATGAAAGCCTAAACAATAAAGCTTTACAGGTTTTGGTTTAATTGGTTTAATAATCTCTCTTTAAATCCATTGGTTTGCAATATGCAATCTTATTTTTGGAAAAGGTTAATTTCTTCGCATCAATTCAATATCGTTTATCGATTTTGGAAAAGGTTTTCCTAAAACCTGTGCCCCGGTGCTGGTAATCAAAACATCTTCTTCATTTCTGATACCGCCAAAATCCTTAAATTTCAATATTTCGGGATAATTCAGGAAATGGCTGTGCATTTTATTTGCAGCCCACATTTCAATCAAATCGGGAATAAAATATATACCTGGTTCAATTGTGAGCACAAAGCCGGGTTTTAGCGGTTTTGAAAGCCTTAACGATTTTAGGCCGAATTGTGTGCTGTGTTCGCCACCATTGTATCCTACCCATTTTTCGCCCAGGTTTTCCATGTCGTGCACATCAAGCCCCAGCATGTGTCCTGTGCCGCAAGGGAAAAACAAGGCATGTGCTCCGTTCACCAATGCTTCTTCGGGATCACCTTTCATCAGTCCAAGCTGCTTTAAACCAACAACAATGGCCCTGCACGCATTCAAATGTGCTTCACGAAAATTGACACCAGGCCCTAAGGTATTAACAGCAGACGAATGGGCTTCAAGGGTAATTGCATAAATATCCTTTTGAATGGCAGCAAAAGTTTTTGAAACAGGGAAAGTTGACGACAGGTCTCCTGCATAGCCTGAGGGCACTTCAGCACCGGCATCGACAAGGAACAAATCGCCTTCTTCAATAACAGAAGTTTGGGAATAATTATGAAGAATCTGGCCATTTTTTGTGGCGATGATCGGAAATGCCAGGTCGCCCCCTGCGGCAAGCGCAACTTTATGAATTTCGGCAGCCACCTCGTATTCACGCATCCCGGGACGTGCAAATTTAATGGCAGCCGTGTGCATTTCAACCGATATATTAACAGCCTTTTCAATTTCAGCAATTTCTTCGTTTACCTTCACTTCCCTCTGGGCAACGATTGCCTTTACCAATTCGACAGAATACCCTGTTTCAATTTTTTGCACTGGCAGTCCGAGAAGCTCATGAAATAAAATTTTGTTTTCGCCCCGGTACTGTGGGATGAAATGTATCGTCCTTTTTAAATCCGATGCTTCCTGCAGGTATACTTTTAAATCTTTAAAAGGGGCAACATTTTCAATTCCGCTTCTTTCAGCCCATACATGTATTGAAGGCAGTTTACCGTTCCACACAACACTGTCGATTGTCTGTTCGTTGCCAAAAAGGATTTCTTTATCGCCTTCAATGTCAATTACGAGTGCAAGGGATGTAAGCTTAATGCCCACATAATATAAAAATGTGCTATCCTGCCTGAACCGGTAAGGATTGCCCTCGTAATTCACAGGGCTTTCGGAATTTCCTGAAAGCAGTACCAAACCACTTTGAAGCTTCTCTTTTAAAACAGCCCTCCTACCGATATATATTTTTTTATCGAACATATTAATTATCTCGCTTCAATACTTTAAGTTTTAACGCCTCCAATAATAGTTATTCAATAACCAACTGATATGAGGCATGATTTTACTTCACCGTCAAGATCCTTTCCCCAGGGTAGGTTGCCATAAGGTTTAGTCCAGCCTTCACCGGAAATTCCTGCGTATAATGACTTAGAAAAATATTCAGGGCGCCCTGTTGGCTCAGGAATTGGCCAGTCGGATTTGAAGCTATACGTTTTTTCCAACGAAGGCGAAGAAATGATAAAAGTGCCGTTGTTTTTCATATCAAAGGTAATTTTAACGTTCCTTCCGCCAGTTTTTTGCGAAACCCTGAAAATCTCATCCCTTCCCCACTTTCTGATCCCGAAACAAAGATAGCCTTTGTCGAGAAACAACGAAAAACCATGCATATTACCCACATCGTATGTTACAACCGGTCCTGATGCATTTTCAGAAATATCAAGTTCAGCCATCATTTTAAAGGGCTTATTGGCAATGTATGGTGCTTTTTCGTCAATTGCACTTTTGCCCTGGCGTAACTCAACAAAAGTAACCGGCGATTGATATTCCTTCCTTTCAGCCATTACTTCGTTTAAGTGTTGGTAATGTTCAGTCATGATCAAGGCTAATGAGTCGATAATATCCCTGTATTTATCATTATTAAACACATTTCTGATTTCATTGGCATCTTCCAGGCGGTTGTACAATTCAGCTTCTTTATATGGTGTATAAAACCCAAGTTTATAAGCTGCTGTAACAATCGAATAGTTATTCATAATTTCGATAAAGGCATGATTGCTTCCTGTAACTTCGCCCGATAAAACCGGCACCAGCGATTTCCCTTCAATATTGTCGTTTTGGCGTTCGCCTCCTGCCAGTTCAATAATTGTTGGTAAAATATCTACATGAGATGTAAAACCGGTAATATTTTTTCTTTCGTTTTTACCGGGCATCCAAATGAGAAAGGGTACATGTGCAGCACGTTCATATGCATTACCCCCGTTAAAGTTAAAATGATCGCCTGTTAATGCCCCCTGGGTACTGGTAAATACAAGCACAGTATTATCGATCATTCCTTTTTTTTCAAGGGTAACCATGATATTCCCTATCCATGTATCAATATCGGAGAGACAGGCATAATGGGCAGCTTTTACCTTTGAAATGGTTTCATTTTCCTCAAGAGGATTTTCTTCGATGTAATCAATTATACTGCGCATATATTTATACCTGGTAACTGTGTGGTCGAAAGGCTTATTCCTTAGCTCCTTTTCAACAGTTCTGCACCCCGGAAATTCAACATTCAAATATTCATCGAAGTTTTTCTTCAGAGGCATCCAGGGATACATGGGGCCTGCAAATGATGCCCATAAAAACCAAGGTTTCGCTTGAATATCACATCTTTCTTCGATGAATTTACAAGCAGCTTTACCAATAAAAGAATTGATATGCAGCGAATCGTTAAAGGGCCATGCGGCTATTTGGTCTATTTCGGGATACTCAAGTTTTTCAAGATAATCGAGCCGTGACATACCTGCTGATTTCAGGAAATGGTAATAATCATCGTGTTTCAGGGTATCGCTTTGGTTCTCGCCCAGGCCTTCGGCCGAAATGCGCATATCGAAACCAGCCATGCGTTCCCAGGGCTTAAAATCCATCTTGCCAACACCGGCTGTGAAATATCCCATTTCGGATAAATACTCCATTAAAACCTGGGTGTTTTCGGGCAACCAGTTGCCACTTTCTTCCATCAAGTGATGCTGATGAGGGTACAATCCACTGATTATGGTATACTTTGCAGGCTGGCATAAAGGTGCATTGGAATAATGGTTCTGAAAAACAACTCCCTCGGCAATTAGCTTTTCAAGGGCCGGCATTTTCAAAAAAGGCATTTGCGAGGGAACATCTTCCCATGCCTGCCCTTCGGTAGTAATTAGCAGAATGTTTGGTTTCTCCAGATGCTCAGTTTTTGAAGAACATCCGATAATAAAAAAACCAAACATTGATATTGCAAAGAAAAATGTCAGCTTCATTAATTTGATTTGCCATTAAGTTCTAATCAAAATAATGTGTTAATCAGGCTAAACAGAATCACAAATGTTCAGGAAACTAAAACAAATGTCGAGAAGTATTGATAAGTTTTTTTAAAGGAGTTTTTTTCATTCAACAGAAAAGATATTAGCGCTATACGTTGAAATACTCCCTGGGCGATTTACCAAAATATTCTTTAAAACGTCGGGTAAAATAGGTCGGGCTTGAAAAACCTGTTTCGTAAGCGGCTTCTGAAATGTTGTATGTCCCGTCGGATAACAACTTTACAGCTTCCCTAAGGCGGATGGAACGAATAAATTCAGTGGTTGAACACTGGAGCAATCCTTTAAGTTTTATATGAATCAGTGAGCGGCTCATGCCCATTTCTCTCACAAGGAATGTTACATCGAGGTTTGGGTCGCTGATGTTTTTCTTAATTATGCCGGTCATTTTCTCAATAAACACTTTATCCGATTCGCTGTGGGCTACATCGCTAACAGAGGCGAAGGCATTATCGCGAAAACGTTGTATAAGCATTTTGCGCGTATTCAGGATATTTTCGATGTTCTGCTCAAGAATTTCAGGCACAAAGGGTTTTTCAATATACAAGTCGGCCCCGGTTTTCAATCCCTTGTATATGTTTTTTGCACCACTTTTGGCGGTTAAAAGAATTACGGGGATATGTGATGTGGCAATATCCGATTTTATATGTTTCGTTAGTTCCAGCCCATCCAATTCCGGCATCATAATGTCGCTGATGACCATGTCGGGAAAAATTGTTTTCATTTTACCTAGAGCGTCAATTCCGTTTTGCGCGGTGTAAACCTGGTATTTGTCCTGCAAAATATCTTTCATGAAATCGAGAAGTTCAGAATTGTCTTCAACCAGCAAAACAACCGGGTCGTGCGAAAACCCGGTGGCATCGTCAAAATCTGCAATTTTTTCTTCTTCGGTTTCAACTTCAATTTCTTCAGGTGATGGAATATATTGTATGGAAGACGATTCAAGTTCATCGTTTGAATAATCGGATTGTGACACAGGTAACAGCACTTTGAATACCGATCCTTTATTATCTTCGCTTTTCACTTCAATTGAACCCCGGTGAACAATAACCAGGCTTTTCAAATAAGCAAGCCCAATACCTGACCCTTTTTCATTTAAGGCTTCCTTGTCGATACGGAAAAAGCGGTCGAAAACCTTATCGAGCATTTCACGTTTAATGCCCTTACCTGTATCCGAAACTGTAATCAGTAAATCATAAAGCGGTTTGCGGTTTCGTTTTTTATCACGTTGCACAATGTCGAAGGTTAATTCAACTTTACCCCCCGAGGGCGTATATTTGAATGCATTCGACAGTAGGTTGCAAATAATTTTATCAACCTTGTTCACATCGAGCCATACCACTCTTTCCTCGCAATTAAATTTTACTGTAAATTCGATGTTCTTATTTTCAGCAACCGATTGAAATGAATCAGCTATTTCGAACGAAATTGTATCAAGGTCCCAACGGGCAACCTGTAGTTTTTCCCTTCCTGTTTCAATTTTTCTGAACTCAAGCAACTGGTTAATGAGGTTAAAAAGGCGTTGTGCATTTTTTTCAATTCCCATCAGACGTTTTTTTATAAAAGGGCTTAACTTTTCTTCTTTCAAGATGGCGTTTAAGGGCCCTATAATAAGCGTTAGAGGCGTTTTAAGTTCGTGCGAAATATTGGTGAAAAATTCGAGTTTAACCTGATGTATTTCATTGGCATGTTCTTTTTCGCGCCGTTCCATAGCAACCAATGCCTTCGATTTTTCAAAACTTTTACCAACGGTATAAATCAAAATCGACACAACCCATACAAGAATGAAATAAACAATGAATGCCCAGATTGATAGCCAGAAAGGTGGCTTTACAACTATTTTCAGTGTCCTGAAGTTGGTTTCATCAGCAATGTTCCCAACCGATCCTTTTACATGGAAAAAATAGGTGCCAGGGCTCAGGTTTGTATACGTGGCAAAATCGCGGTTACCTACGTAATTCCAATTTTCTTCAAAGTTCTCGAGGTAATAAGCATATTGGCAATTCCCATTGTTTGAATAACTCAATGCCGAAAACTCAAGGGTGAACACATTTTGGTTATAGTCGAACTTTATCAATTCAGTTTCATTGATTGATTTCTTCAGAGGCGATTTCTCTTCCAACGGGCTGACAACCTTATTGAACAACTGAAGGCCGGTGAAAAATACATCAAGCTTTTTTGCCACATTCGGATTGTCGTTTTCATTGAAAGAAACCATCCCGTTGTTCCCACCAAAATAAATATTTCCCCAATTGTCTTTGTACGATGCCCTGTAATTAAACTGGTTAAAAGGTATGCCTGAATTGCTGTCGTACAATACATATACATCTTTTTCAGGGTTAAACCTAACAAGGCCTTTGTCGCTGCTGGCCCAATACCAGCCATCTTTTGCCTCTTCAACGCTGAAAATCCATGAAACAGGAAATCCGTTTTGTGGGTTGAAAAATCGAATTGAATCGATTGTTTCGTCGTAGCAGTACAAACCGTTATAACAACTGCCAACCCATATTCTCCCTTTTGAATCGGATTTTACAAAATTGTTACTCCACGATTGGGTAACATTACTGAACCTGTTCAGTTTCTTTTCGATCAAATCGTAATAAAAAATGTATTCAAAGCACGAGAACCATATCCTGTTCCTGGTTCGGCAGATACTCTCAAACTGGAAAAGATTTAATTCTTCGGGATGAAAAATTGAAATATTGGATGTGTTTAAATTATAAATCGCTATTCCTCCGGTAGTAGCAATAAAAATTGAGTCGCCTAAAGGTAGAAAAGCATATACGTTATCGGATGGCAAACCGGGATGGCTTTTCTGATTAATATACCTGTACCTCCCTGTTATAGTGTTTAAAATGTTAATTCCCCCTGTATATGTAGCTATCCAGAGTTCCTTGTCGGTAACAAATAACAAATCATGAAGGTTGTTGTACGACAAACCTTTTCCATCGGTATTGCTGGTATATTTCTGAATTTCTCCTGAGATAAGGTCAAGCTTGTTCAGCCCCATGTCTTCCAGCCCTATCCAAAGGTTTCCGTCCCCGTCTTCACGAAGGCAGCTTACTACGTTTCCTCCAAGCTGCCTGTTGCCTGTGCCCGATTTCCAGGTTTTAAAGAAGCTTTTTTCGGCATCCCAGAAGTTAATCCCTCCAAAATAGGTTCCCAGCCAAATATTCCCGTTATCATCGCAAAATGCATCGTAAACCGGATCGGTGTTCAAACCCGATGGATTTTCAAGTTCATACCTGCAATATGAGAATTTATTTGTTTCGGGGTGCCAGATGCTTAGCCCGCCCTCGGTACCTATCCAAAGCCTTCCGATTTTATCTTCAACAAATGTATGCACCATATTGTGGGATAAACGTTTGTCGGTTGGTGAATTTTTTGAATAGCGTTCGTTATCGCCTGTTTCGAGGTTTAGCCTGAACAAACCTGTTGCCTCCTCGCCCACCCACACATTTTTCCAGGCATCGACATAAAATGAAGAAATTGAAAGGCCTGAAAAATAATCGGGAAGTTTGAAGGTTTTAATTTTCGACAATTTGAAATCGAATAAAATAATTAGCCTGTCATCGGTAAGGGCAATCAAATCGCCGTTTCTTTCCCTAACATCGGTGAAAACCACTTGCGGGGGTATACTTCCAAAAGTAACCATATCTTTTATCTCGGTTAACATGCCATTTCTCGAATCGAGAAAATAAAGCTTATTGTCGCGGCAAATCCAATATCCGCCCCCGACAGGCTCAACTGACTGAACCGAAAGCACATCGTTCAGGAGTTTGTAGGGTTTGAAGCATTCAAGCTCAAAATCGAAATAAAAATAACTTCCTTCATTTGTACGGCAAACCAGGGTTGAATCGGCACATGAGAATATTTTATTTGAGTATAGATTAAAGCTTTCCCCTTCTTCATTATATGCAGGAAAAGTTTGAAAATTTCTTCCGTCGAACCGGCATACATCTATTCGGGTTGCCAGCCAGATAAAACCGTAATGATCCTGGGTGATGCTTTTCACATACGACGATGGCAATCCGTCCTTGTTGGTATAATGAATAAATGAAAGCGGTTCTTCGCTTGCAGGAAGTATGTTAACGTAGCCAAATACAAACAAAAGTGCTGCCAGTAAAAAGCGAATTATACCTTTCTTTTTATCCCTGTAATTCCCCATGCACATATCCGGCTTTGTTGAAAATTGAAACCTAAAAAACAATTCGATTTAAATATATGTAATTTTTGACAGCTATCAGGCTGACTTAACAGAAAAAACCAGGCAACGAATACCTTCGGGTTTACATCTTTTTGCCTTCAGGTAACCATTGCCCGGTTTGAGTTTATTTAAATATCAGAATGCTTCTGTTAATAAACCAAAACCTTTTGCGTTTGCACTTCGCCTGCACTTTCACAAGAAAGCAGGTAAATACCTTTATTTTGAACCGGTATCGACAATTGAGATGAATTTACATTAGCCCTGCTTAAAAAGAGCGAGCCATCGGTCCTGTACACTTTCACATTGCCCAAATTCGAGCTACTGCTAACCCTGATAGCCCCGTTGCTATAGAAAGCTTTAAGGGATAACTCTTTCGCTACATTAACAGCACCAGGCTCATTGTAATCAACCATAGAATAATCGTCAAAATGAACGGTTCCCACACTTTCGGTATATGTTGCCGAATATAAGCCAACCTGGATATCCTTGCCTGCAAATTCGGGTTTTTCAACCGAATAGATTTCATTCCATACTACACCATCGGCGCTGTAATAACCAGTAAACAAGTTTTCATATTTTTCAAGTTTTATGTATGGGTTATCTGCAAGGGTGAAGCCTGTTTGCCAGTTCTCCTGTAAAAGATCACCGGCCGGTACAATATCACGCATTCCAATTACAGCCGACCAGTCTTGAATATCGAAAACCTGTATAAGGATGAAAGTAGTATCATCGGCAACTTTTGCTATTATACCCGGCATGTGATAAGGCACAAGTTCTGCAAGGCCAAACGACAAAAAATCACCACCGGCTATCTTGACCTGCACTTCAAAGTCGGCTCCATTTTTAACTGTACGGTAAATTGCAGCGCCGTTGTCGGAGCCTACAGCCCAATGTGAATTCATCGATGCAAAAGTAAGTGTACCGGGGTTATCGGTTGTGTTCAGTGCAGTGATCTCAGCTACTATTTCCCCCATATCCCAAAGGCCGCTATTAAGAAGGATACCATCCCAAATGGTTCCATCAACGCCGGCGGTAAGGTAATCAATTTCAGCACTGAAATCGTCAGTGTAGGCTGTCCCCTCCTGGGCATTGGCAGTGAAAGCCACAATTAACAAAGCAATTAACATCAAAGTAAAATTTCTCATAATCAGTTGTTTTAAAATGTTTAACTTATTGAATTTCTATATTTTGTTACATGTTTAATTTTCACATCCCTCTCATTTATTCAATTCACTATACATTAAGTTTAACGGATATAATAAAAACACTTTTGAGTTTATACCAGTAAATTAGACAAAAATTGGTTTGAAAAACGGACAGGAATGTTTAAAAAACTTGCACAAATGTGTATGAACATTTTTAAATAATCACTGATTAACTGGATTTTATGTAGTACTATTTAAAAGAACAACCCAAAATTGCAGGCCTGAATATGCTGATGTATTTTTAGGGAGTATATTTGTTTTCGGCCGCATGGCAAGATGGGCTTGCCTCAAATTCTGAAAAGCAATTATGAAGCACATCATACAGGTCAGGATCGTATACTTTCAGTTCTTCCCGGGTATTTAGCTGGTTGTGTTTGCCATCGGGTTCAGGCACTTCGGCATTCACATTGAACCAGTTTTGAACACCTTCGGCCCAATACTCATAAATATTTGATTTTGCATAAGTTTTGTAATATTTCCCTTTGGCTATTGCTTTGTCGAGCAACTGTTGCAACAACGGATTAAATGTTGAATCGATTGGTGCTATACCCACCAGATGAATGGAATGTGCAAACTCATGAATCAATATATCCTCGGCATGGTACTTGTCAATCTGGTAACAAAGCAGGTTCTCTTCGGCACAGGTGGTTAAAGGCAGGTGCATGTCGCCCCCCAAACCACGTGCCCGTACATCCCAGTTTATTGTTGTGTCATTTGCCAGGCCGGCATGTTCGGGAATGTCGGTGGTTCCTTCGTAACGAGCCATGACACCCACCCGCAAATCCACATCCTGCATTTGCTTTAAAACATGGGGCGGCAAATTATTCGTCATGAATGTGATTATTTCCCAGGCTTTGATAAGCGCCGAGTCGGGTACGCGCCATGAGCTTATAATCGGAATGCCATTGGCATCGATGTATTTTTTATAGAACGGATCGAGATTCAACGATGCCGACGGGGCTGTAATTTCAGGCAAATCAACATTAACAGCAACTTCAACTGTATCAGTTACGGCTTCTTCTTTTACCATATGGGCACATCCTGAAAAAATCATAATACCCAGGGCCGCAATTAAAATTTTTGTAAAGTTTACTGAACTCATTTTATCTTCATTTTAAATCAAACTAATTCTATTTCAAATTCCACTTTGGGGGGAGCTGATTATAGAAAGACTTTACAAAGAAATCACGCCTTTTACGTTCGCCATAATCGCCGCCAAGGGTGTGGTTTGTTCCCGGTAGCATAACAAGTTCGAACTCTTTTTTTGCTTTGATAAGCGCATCGACTACCTGCATTGTTGAAGCCGGGTCTACATTGTCGTCCATCTCGCCTACAATCAGCATCAGGTCGCCTTCAAGTTTTGAAGCGTTTACAACATTTGAGCTCTCTTCGTAATGTTTTTCAAGTGGATATCCCATCCACTGTTCGTTCCACCACATTTTATCCATGCGGTTGTCGTGGCAACCACAAGCCGAAACTGCGGCCTTGTAAAATCCGGGATGGAACAGTACGCCCCCGGTTGAGTTCTGCCCGCCAGCCGAACCACCAAAAAGCCCTACACGTGTAGTATCCATGAAGGAATGTTTTTCAGCAGCAGCTTTTATCCACAAAATCCGGTCGGGGAATCCTGCATCTTTAAGGTTTTTATAGCATACATCGTGAAAGGCTTTCGACCGGTCCGACGTGCCCATCCCATCCATCTGGACAATGATAAACCCAAGCTCGGCCAAACCTGAAAAAGGATAATTAAAAGCCCTGAAGCTTTTTTGTGCAAACGAGCCCTGCGGCCCGGCATAAATGTATTCTATAATCGGATAGCTCTTCGTGGAATCGAAATTTGTCGGGTAATAAATGTTTCCCCATATATCAGTAATCCCATCGCGTGCTTTGGCCACAAACGCTTCCGGCTTTTTCCATCCTGCGGCCAGCAGGTCGGTAATATCCGCTTTTTCAATTTCCATAGTTACTTCACCATTTGAAGTGCTTTTTAATACTGTCAAGGGGGGTGTGTTAACCGTTGAATAGGTATCGGTAAAATAAATGTAATCATCTGAGAATTCTGCACGGTGGTTCATAGGCTCAGGTGTAAGGTCAACCAAATACGAACCATCGAAATTGACCCGGTAATAATGAATGAAGTATGGGTCTTCGCCGGGATTTCTCCCGCTACCCTGAAACAGTACCGTTCGGTCATCCTCATCGACATGAACCACTGAACGAACAACCCATTCCCCTTTTGTGATCTGGTTTTTCACCTGTGCTGTTTCAGCATCAACCAGGTAAAGGTGGTTCCATCCATCGCGCTCCGACATCCAGATGATTTCTTTTGTTGAATCTATATCGTATCGGTAGTGTTTGCCACTGTATTCTACAAAGGTTTCGCTTTTTTCTTCGATAAGCACTTTTGTGTTTCCAGTCTCAGCATCCACTTCGACGACTTGGTAAAGCTGATGTCCGCGCTGGTTAAATTCAAAGGTGTATGCCTTGCTATCGGGCCACCATTTCAGGTTTTCGAGTGAATACTGATGTTCGAAGGGCTGCGAATCGACTGGTATTTGTTTTCTGTTTTCAATATCGAACAGGCAGGGTTTTTGGATAGGAAGTGCATCGCCCGGCTTGAGGTATTCCTTTTTGTGCAGTTTGGGTTGCACCTGATCGTCGGGTGAAGATTCCACAATGTAGAAATACGTTTTTTCATTTATACGAACCTTTGTAACTGCTATCTTCTTCGAATCGGGCGACCATTCAATGTGCCCCGAATAAAATTCACCTGAAGAACCATCAAAACTAAGTTGTTCTTCTTTAACGGTTTCAACATCTTTCACCCAAAGGTTATATTCCCTTATAAACGCAACTTTCGTGCTGTCGGGCGATGTTTTGGGTTCACTTTCAAATTGGCCAGAGGTATCGCCCCAGTAACGGTCCTCCCTTTCTGTCCGTTCTCTCTCCTTCTTCTCGAATTTGTATTTTTTCAGGTCGCATTCCCAGCGGGTACCATCAAGCTCAAAAGAAATCTTTTTACCCCCGTCAATAAACCTTAACCTGTTCAGATTAAGCTTCTCTGCTTTATATTCCTTTCCTGATGCTTCATTCAGGCCTTTGCAAAGTTTAACCTTATCGAAAGCCGGTTTTCGTTTTTGTTTTTCAGCATCAACAATATAATACTGATTTCCCTCGCGGGTTTTCACACTATACCCAAATGTGTTCGTACTGTCAATCCAACGAATTTCGGGGTATGCGTTATATACCAGGTCGTTGAATTTATGCATTGTATCGGCCCTTACATAATCTTCATCTGCAGGCTGTGCAAATGCCAATGTTATGCAAAGAAGACCACAAGCAGTAAATAGAAGTTGAATTTTCATATCAAATAATTTTAGCAGGCACAAACAAACCTGTCATTTATTTCTTCATAAGCTTTACCATCAATACCCCATGGGCAGGAATATCTTCCCTAAGTATTTCATCGGTGTTGCCAATTGTTTTATGTTGCCAAAGGTCGTATACAGTGTAGGTGTTTTTCCTGATGTTTACATCCCTAACAAAATACATGGTTTGCTTTTTCCAGTCGTAATTCAGGTTCCAGGGTTTGTCGGTCCGGTTTAAAAAACATACGGCCACTTCCCCATCGGAAAGGGATTTAGCCCATATTTCGTGTTCGCCCATGTCCATAAAGCGGCGGGCCTGCTCACCTTTTGTATCCTGGTTAACGGCAATTACATCGGTGTTGATCAGGATCATTTTAGTTGACTCATCCATGTCGCGCAGGTCGTTACCGGCCATAAGCGGTGCAGCCAGCATGGCCCACATCGAAAAATGGGTAATGTATTCATCTTCGGTCATTCCACCATTGCCAACTTCGAGCATGTCGGGGTCGTTCCAGTGGCCCGGCCCGGCATACCTCCACAATTCAACCTGTTTGTCGATGATGTCGAGTACACCCAAACCGCCCCAGTCGAACACGCATTGGTAACAATCGCGAATATCGGCAGTAGTTCGCCACAGGTGACCAATACCTTTGGCCCACTCCCATGGATTCGATTCGCCCCATTCGCATATTGAGAACACGATTGGACGCCCACACTCCTTCAAAGCATCGCTCATGGTTTTGTAAGCTGCTTTCGGATTCTGGTCTTCGTTATAACACCAGTCGTATTTTAGATAATCGACACCCCACGAGGCATAGGTCCGGGCGTCCTGAAACTGATAGCCCCTGCTACCCGGCCTTGCCTGACATGTTTTTGAACCGGCACAGGAATAAATGCCGAATTTTAATCCCAAGGAATGGATATAATCGGCCAATGCCTTCATTCCTGAAGGAAAACGTTCTGGATCGGGAACAATATTTCCCTGTTCGTCGCGACTGATTTGCCAGCAATCGTCAATCACGATGTATTCGTAGCCTGCATCACGCATACCGCTTAAGACCATGGCATCGGCCATTTCACGAATAAGTGACTCACTCACGTTGCAGCCAAATTTGTTCCAGCTGTTCCACCCCATCGGGGGTGTTGGGGCCAGTTCTTCAAATGTTTGCGCCCTACCGGCAAAAACCGAAATGATGATAATCGTTAAAGCAAATATTCTTTTCATTAATTAACTTTTTACAACATTGTCCGGTAAATAAAACTACATTTGGGCTAAAGCCCACGTTAAGTGTGGCTTTTACTAACCCCAGGCTTAAGCCTGGGGTTATTGATTCGTAACTTCTAAACTGGGCTTTAGCCCAATCTTACAATCAAGTTTATAGTCTAACATTAAAAAAAAAAATATAATTTTTTAATTTTTCCGGACACTACTGATTTTTTATAATTTACAACTATTTCTTTCTAAGTTCAATCCAGGTAGCCTTGTGCCAAAGCCATTCAAGCGGGCCGTGATGGTGCTTTTTAAACCACCAGGCGCTGAACATTCCCTGCAAAACGGCCAATACTATTCCAATAATCAGTGAGTATGTTGCACCGGTATATTTGTACAGCCCCAGCCCAAACCCGTAATAAATAAAAGAGCCAACCAACGACTGGATCATGTAATTCGACAAGCTCATCCTTCCCAAAGGGGAAAAAACATTGAGCGCTTTGTTCAGGGCTTTGCTCCAGAACAACAAGGTAAAACCTGAAACCAGTACCAGCATAAACGAAAAGTTCGACCATGTTTGAACAATGATACCCAGCGGGCGGCGAACGACCATGCTTTCAATGCCCGGGACGGTGTTCGATTTCAGCATAAACAACGGAATAAAAACAATGGCTGAAACAATCAGGGCAATTAACCAAAATTTCCGGCTTTTTTCGGTTTGTTTAAACAGGCCTTTTCTTCCCGACAACATACCCAGCAAAAACAGGGATAAAGTTTGAAAGACCCGGCCTTCTTCCCAGGTCCAGATAAACACGGCTGCTTTTCCGTTGGTAAGGTTTCCCCACCATGTGTTCAATATCGATTTCCCGGGGATGTACTCCCAGGCACGTCCAAAATAGGCCCACGATTTAGGATCGCCAACAACTGCATCAGGATTTTGCAGGGCACTGAAAAACACCACCCACTCGTAAGGCTGCAACATTAAAACAAGGGCTATGATCAACACGGCCTTGTTGTTCATTTTTGCAAACGGTATCAGAAAATATCCAATAAGTGCATATACCGACAAGACATCACCCTCGTAAAAGGCGGAATTTACAATTCCAAAAAGCAGCAACAGAAATAACCTCCAGGCAAAACGCCCCCTGAAGTCTTTTCCTTTTTTTTGCTGATTGTTAGATTGAATAAAAAAAGTAAGACCAAACAACAATGCGAATATTTCATAGGCTTTCCCCCCGAAAAGGAAGAAAAGACTGTCCCAAATCACTTTATCAACTGCCTTGATCCACAATGGCAGGGTTTCGGGCTTAAAATAAAAATCGAAGTGTTCGATGTTGTGCAGGAGCATGATCGACACAATGGCAAATCCCCGCAGGGCATCAACAACATGAAGACGTGTAATTGCAGGTTTCATTTCATTCGTTTGATTAAGAATTAGCCATGAAGATACAACTTCAATTTTTTATTTCACCCTGCTTTCCTCAATGGTAATTTTAAAAACACTCCGCTTCATATAACGTCCAATTATTTCTGATGCAGTGAAATTGTAAAAGGTTTATCTTTCAACTCAACGGTATAAGAGCCCAATTCATTCTTAGTTAACGAGGTTGTATCATATTCCTTTGCTGATGCTTCCCTGGCAGGAGTGTTAATATTGAGAAAAGCTTCCGGAGTATATTCATCAGCCTTTTCCAATTCCAGCTCAACATTGCCGTTTTTCACATTATACGAAACGCTTTTAAGCCGGCCTGCATCAAGGGTAAGCCATAAACCCACCGGGGCAATATAAAACCTGTTTCGTCCGGCTGTTGTTAATTCAGCTTTTACCCAGTCGCCTTTTTCCGTACAGTTAGCTCCAAATGTAAGCCACCCGAACTCATCGTGATGGAAAAGGTAAGATGAGGTATTTACGGCATACCCCAAAAAACCTGTTCCGTAATCGCCGGTAATACCATCAATAGTCATGGTTTGAGGAAAAGAGTGAAAGGCGCAAGGGGCAAAACCATCTTCGGTAATATTCGAAATAGCCCCCATCAAACCGCCATACCCTACACGAAGGAGGTAAAAATCGGATGGGTTTTCTCTGTATTGGTACAACACGGGTATGGCGTTTAAAGCCGAGCCATAGTGGTGGATCATACGTTCGAAGCGAGTCAGCTTTCCGCCATAAAGGAAATCCCATATTCGCCTTGCATTGCCATTATACCCCCAATGAGGCACCGATGGCATGTAAGCCAGTATTGCATTCAGTGTAACCATAGCCTTCTCATCAAGGCCAAAATATTTCGACCACATGTAAACTTCCTCCTGCCCGGTTGAATCCCAGGGCATTTCGCTGCCAAAAGGATACAACAAAGAAGCCCAATGGTCGACACGGGCCTTCATCGCTACCTCAAGTTCATTGGCCATTTCAGAAAGCCCTTCTGCTTTCAGGTCATTTAATATCAAGATGAATACTGTCCCTTCCATCTGGCCGAACTGAGCATAATGTGGAGCCTGCTCAACCATTGCAATGATCGTTTGAAAGGCATTCTCGAGATACCATTTCCAATCGTGCTGCGAAACGTACCCTCTACGGTAACGTGCCAAGCGATACATGGCCCAATGCGCCGCTGCAACATGTGGATAGTTGTACGAACGGCCCACCGATTCAGCCTCACGCTTGCTCCATGAGGGAAAACCATCGTACCTTCCCCAACGGATTGAGTCACTATAAGTGCCTGCCGGCATCGAGTCGGGTTCATAGTAAAACATGCTTTTTCGAACCCCGTATTTTCTTTCTCCTTCGTTGTATTGGATTCCTCCCCAGATTGTCTGGTTTACAAAATCCTCAAGTTTTTCAACCTCTTCTTTATCGGGCATCACCACCTGCTTCATAACAGCCCCCAGCCAGCTTCCTGCACCACCTTCATCACTTAGGCCGCAAATCCAGGCCCGTGCATCCTGTGTAACCTGTTTTTTTTCTTCATAATCGTAAGTAATCACTGATGGAGCACGTTTAAACAGGTCATC
>JAFGEV010000140.1 GCA_016931385.1 Prolixibacteraceae bacterium | reverse complement strand
GGGGCCAGATATTTCGACACAATTGGCACAATGGCAATAACCCCCCAAACGCCATATATTACAGAAGGTATGCCTGCCAGAATATCGATGACCGGTTGCATAATTTTCAGCATAAATGCTTTTGCATAAAACGTTAAATAGATGGCTGAAAAAAGACAAACAGGCCCGGCTATCATCAGCGACAATATTGTAACCCAAAGCGAGCTTACAATGAAAGGCAAAAAACCAAATTTGCCCGACAGGGGCTTCCATTCGCTTGAAAAGAGCATATCAATCAACGATCGGCCTTCGAAAAGCAAAGATGATTTCCATATTAAACCAAAAAGGATGGTAATTGGCAATGCAATAATTACCATCAACCAACCAAACATCCATACATGGTTAAAACGATCGGTTTTTGCCCTATCGGGCCTGTATTTTTGTAATATCGAGATCAATTCGATTTGAGTTTTAACATCTGTTGCTCAATCTTTTCTTCGGTAAGCTGTACATAACCAGCCTGAGAAACATATTGCTGCCCCTTGGTGAGTATCCATTCAATAAAAGCAACCACTTCGGGTTTTGTAGGTTTACCAAATGAAACGAAATACAGGTCACGTGCAGGTGGTGAAGGATAGATACCATCGATAATTGCCTTGTTAATGTCGTCGAGGGTTTCAAAAATAATCTCTGTACTGTCGGTACTCCCGTTTGAATTAAGGTCAAGAGGCAAAACTTCAAGATTATCAAACTTTTTACGCGATGTAATATCATAAACGTAGTTTACATTGTTATACCCCAAACCAAGCCTGTCACTTTTAACAGCATCGGCCACGCCCGGGTCGCCAAAAACGCCCGTGCCCAGTAACTCTTCCTGCGATGTTCCAAGGAATACGCCCCACATTGAAGCTGCACCACAAGCATCGGAACGTGTATATAGGTGAATAGGCGTATTGCCAGCCCTTCCGGTTAAAGCTTCCCAGCTTGTGATTTCTCCTGTTACAAATACCCTGATCAGTTTTTCTTTATCAATACCTTTTTGTTTCAGTTCGCTTAAATAGGGATTACCGGCATTAATTGTAGGTAAAACAGCATCTTTCGTAAGGGCAATAAACCAGGCTCCTTTGCTAATTTCTTCAGGTGATACTTCACGGGAAAACATACCTAAATCAACCATTTGCGACAGCGCATCGGCCATACCTTTTCCTGCCCCGCCGGCCGAAATATCGATTTTTACACCTGGGTTTTCTTTTCTGAACTCATCGGCCCACAACACCGTTATCGGATATAGCGCAAAAGCTCCCGAAAGGCTGATATAACCCCTAATCTGGCCATTGTTGCTTTCAATGTTTTTCTTCGACGGAGAAGCACATTGAGTAAAAGCAAGCAGCAAAACAATGGCAATGACAGATAACTTTTTCATATCGGTTAATTTTATTTATGAAAACAAAACTACCTACAGCTGTCGACCAATAAAACCGATGAAATACTTAAAATGGATAAGTATTAATACGTAGACCTAAGACAAAAACAGAAGTGATGTATCGGGTATTCAATTACCGGCAATCAGCACCCAGACATTTTTTTTTAACCAAAAACATCATTTATTTTTAATAGAAATATCCTTAAGTTTGACATCCAGTCAAAATCACAGTTGAATTTTGCAGGATGTTTGATTTTCAATTTTAAAAATTACGATTAAATAACTGATAAATAAGTTAAAATGGGACGAGTACTTATTATTGGCGCCGGAGGCGTTGGAACGGTGGTTGCACATAAAATAGCAAACAACCCCGATGTATTTACCGACATTTTGCTGGCCAGCCGCACAAAATCGAAATGCGATGCCATTGCAAGCGCTGTTGGAAATAACCGCATTAAAACCGCTCAGGTTGATGCCAACAATGTAAACGAACTTGTTAACCTTATCAATTCATTCAAGCCCGATATCGTTGTAAATGTTGCGCTGCCATACCAGGACCTTACCATAATGGAGGCCTGCCTCGAAACCCGAACAGCTTACCTCGACACGGCCAATTACGAACCCGAAAACGAAGCGAAATTTGAATATAGCTGGCAATGGGCATATCACGAAAGGTTTAAAAATGCCGGAATTACGGCAATCCTGGGCTGCGGATTCGACCCTGGCGTTACCAGCATTTACACGGCTTATGCTGCGAAACATCACTTCGATGAGATTCACTACCTCGACATTGTTGATTGCAATGCAGGCGACCATGGCAAAGCTTTTGCCACAAATTTCAATCCTGAAATCAACATCAGGGAAGTCACCCAAAAAGGAAAGTACTGGGAAAACGGTGAGTGGAAATATACCGAACCCCACGAAATACACAAAGCACTGAATTACCCAAACATCGGCCCTAAAGAATCATATCTGATCTACCACGAGGAACTCGAATCGTTAGTGAAAAATTTCCCAACCCTGAAACGTGCCCGTTTTTGGATGACCTTTGGCCAGGAATACCTCACCCACCTCAGGGTAATACAGAATATTGGCATGGCAGGGATTGAGCCAATCCTGTTCGAAGGAAAAGAAATTGTCCCAATCAAGTTTCTTAAAGCCGTTTTACCCGACCCGGGTGAACTGGGTGAAAATTACACGGGCGAAACATCAATAGGCTGCCGCATACGGGGTATAAAAGATGGCAAGGAAAAAACCTACTACATATACAACAACTGTAAACACCAGGATGCATTCCACGAAACAGGGGCGCAGGGGGTAAGCTACACTACCGGCGTACCTGCTACAGTTGGCGCAATGATGTACCTGAAAGGAATATGGAAAGGGATGGGCGTTTTTAATGTCGAAGAATTTGATCCTGACCCCTTCCTTCAAGAGCTTGCCAAACAGGGATTGCCCTGGACAGAATTGTTTGATATCGATTTGGAACTCTAAACTGGCAAAGCCACAGGTAAAATAAAAAAACCGCCCGAGGGGAACGGACGGTTTCAGGGTTATAATAAAAAGGGGAAATGATTTTGATTGGTCGTTATAAAAATCATCATAAAAAAATTTGAAGCAAAAAAAACAAGGTAAATAATGAAATCTATTTAACGAAGACCTGCTTTTTTATGATGAAATTGAATTCTCAATTCATAAATGGACAATATATGCTATTAAAAATTTCCTAATTTTGTCGGTCAACCACAAAAAATTTAAAAATTGAAGTTAGAATCAGGATTATCAAATACAGCACTGTATATTTTCATTTTTTTTATTGTAGCAATTGCGTTAAGCTACCTTATATATTTCTTCAGGAAAGACAAAGGGGAATTCATTCCTGCTCAACGTTTCCTTCTTTCTGTTGTGCGTGTATTATATACATTTCTGCTTGCTTTCCTGATAATTTCACCTGTTGTTGAACTTTTAAAAAAGAGGGCTGAAATGCCTATGCTAATCGTTGGAATCGACAATTCTGAATCGGTTGCGAACGATACTGCCAATATTGCCCGTTTAAAAATGCTCAAACAGGAAATAATCGCCGGGGCAGGCAACAAATTCGATGTCGATTTTTTCACTTTTGGCAATACAGTAACACAGAACGGAGAGATAACATTTACCGAAAAAACATCGAATTACTCATCGTTCATCAACGAACTTGAAAAACGTTATTTCAACCTTAACGTTGGGGCAATAATCCTTGCTGGCGACGGAATTTACAACGAGGGGATAAATCCTGTGCAGGAAGTAACAAAACTGTTT
>JAFGEV010000139.1 GCA_016931385.1 Prolixibacteraceae bacterium | reverse complement strand
CGTCCGCATTTTTGCATGGCACGATCCGCATGAAGCATTGTGCTGCGCAGGTGTAAATCCCGATGTGCTTACCAGTTTCAACTCTTTCAGCTCAATGCCTTTCTTCTCAGCTTTAAGGGCTGTTTTCACATGTTCTTCTGCCGGGCCGTGGCAGGTTTCACAATTTATGCCTGGCTCTTTCCACAAAGTTTTATAGGAGTTGTTTTCAATGTTGTAATGGTTAGTTAGCTGGCTTACATGACAGTTATAGCACGAAGTGTTAAAAGTATATTGCGGGTCTTTCCAGCTAATAGCTTCATCATCGGGCAGGTTAAATGTTTCGTGTGAGAAATTGCGAACAACCGATTCAGGATTATTGTACCAGTTACCCGTACTGACATTATAGGCAAGGGGCAGGGTTTGCAAACGGCCCTTTTCAAAAGGGGTAAGAAAATAATAAATATTTTTACCTCCCAGAGCCCAGGTCGCCTGATAAACAACATTTGTGTCATTTTTATGTTCGGAGATAAAAAGGCCGGTGTCGGTTAACAGGGCTAAATAAAAAGCATTTTCGATACAAATTTTTTCAGCTTGTTCCGATATTCCGTTTTTAATAAAGTTTTGTGTAACGGGTTGCATTGCAAGGCCATGATGTGAAGTCGACCACAATTTATAAAAATCTTCATGGCAATCGATACACGATGCTGAACCTGAATACCTGTCGGTTTTTTCTTTTGTATTACATGCAATATTGGCTGCAAACATAAATGCAACCACAAATGTGATCAATAGAAATGAGCGTATCTGCCTGTTCATTAAAGATGATTTGTTGCCTCAATAATCAATTTAAATTTAATAAAATCCCTGAAACAGCAGACATCGTTTGGTTTTATACTGTAATAACAGCATTGCTTATGAATAATGATTCAGTTACTTAACAGGACAATAAAAATAATTTTATAACTTACACGAATGTTAATTGTTAACCTGGAAAAATGAAAAAGCTAAAATTATCTCTTTTTATTTCTTTGTTGATTATTGAATTTTTTTTCGCATGTAATTCTTTTGATCCTTTTGGTCAACATAAAGGTCTGGAAAGTGATGATGCTGTTAAGGTTGCCAGCCAGACCATACCTGTTGCAGGCGGTTCAGTAATTGTAAACAGTCCCGGAAGCTCAATTGACGGGATGGTAATCAAGGTGCCCGAAAACAGTTACCCCGGTGCCCGCGATTTTGAAATTTACACTGCCGAAATAACAAGCCACGACCTGGGTGAATATTTCAATCCGATAACACCTTTAATTATGATCGATAACGAAGGAGGGTATGCCGATAGCCTTATGGAAATTACCATACCTATATCGCTTCCCGAAGGTTATATCCCAATAGGCTTTTACTACGATGATGTGGATGATGAGCTTGAAGCAATCCCTGTTCTTGATTATACTTCATCTTCTATTACTTTGCTAACTCGCCATTTTTCACCGGCTGCAGATTTGAAACCTGAGCGAGTTAACTCTAAAAGCGATGATTTATCTGAATATATTTGTCAACTAATGATAAGCTCAATGTTAGAAGATGCGATATATTCGCAGGGCATGATAGAAACTGGTTTTAAAGTTGGCATTGACGACTGGGAATTTAGGAACTGGGGATCTTATATTGCGCCATTCGGGCATTGCACCGGCCAGAATCTGGCTGCCATGTGGTATTATTATGAGCAGAAGCTTAAAGGACAGGGACAGCTTCACAACAAATACAGCACAAACAGCAACATGTGGGAGGATAATAACCTTGGTTACCGTTTCTGTTCGGTTTTACAAAAAGATATTTCCACCGATGGGATTGTTAACGATTTTTTCTGGGAATACATCGATTTTAATCAAGGCCTCGACCAGTTAAAATTCATGGCCCTGGCAGGGGCTATGCTTACCACCGGCGAACCGCAGGGTGTTGGGGTTTTCAGGGAAACAGGGAAAGATAATAATGGAAAACCCGTTTATGCCGGTCACGATCTTATCTGCTATAAGGTGTCCATATTGCAGGGGATTCTTTATATTGCCGATCCCAATTATCCAGGGATCGAGAAAACGATAACATTTAAAGATGGCAGGTTTGATCCCTATCAGGCGAAATTAAATGCCAACGCCGACCCCGAAATGTTTCCCTTCGTTACCTGGTATGCCAAAACAGCCTGTATTGACTGGAGCCAGATAGGAAAACGTTTTAATGAACTTGAGAATGGTACAATTGGCACAGTCGCTCCAAATGCATTCCCTGAATATTCAATAAAAGTGATTGGCAACTGGGAACATGTGATTGAAAATAATTATGCAACAAATAATAATAGTTTAACATTTTATGTTGAATGCCCTGATGCAGATGAAGGCCATGTAGTGAATGGTATTACGCGAATTGGCCTTGAAATTTTCAATGAAGATGGAGAGTTAAAATCAGTTTACACCAATGATGGCGAATGCAAAATAAATCTGGAACCAGGCGAAAACAAACTTGGTTTTTATATTTATGGATATGAAATTTTTAAAGATGATAATGGAAATATTGTTGATGTAAATGATTTATATATCGACTACTGTCCAATTGAAATCCAGTACGGCGAGAGTAATGAAATTGGCGCTGTTTTCGAAGAACTGCATAAATGTAAGCAGGTAACTGTATCCTTGCAGGCCGATTTCCAGACCAAATCAACCGACGAAGAACATTATCGTTTTTATGGACCTTCTATTTCGGTTACCAACGAGCCTTTGGGGCAATTAGATTGTATCCCCATTAAATGGAACGGGAATGCTTTTAGTGTTGATTTTGATTATAGTTTGACTGATGGGGTTGGAAAACTGCAATCAACCCGAAAAGGGTCAATTCGTGGAGAATTTTCAACTGATGGAAAAACCCTTATTTCAATTGATTCAGAAGTAGTTAATTGGCAAGCCAGCGGCAACAAAGAAGAAACCACAAAGCTTACGTTTTCAAATATTCCCCATAAACATACTGAAACATATAGCCTGGAAGGGCCGGAAATTGAGGCCCATGTGGAATCATGGGAATTTAAATATGATTTCGATTACTGGGGGGAACGGCAAACCTTGGTTGCAACCGGCATCAACTATAACAATACCGATTTTAATTACCTGTTATTTGTTTATTTTGAATAGTGTCAAAAACTTAAAGCCAGCTGTTTAGGGTTAATATTAAAATATTTAAAGAGGGTAAATAAGAATTGATTTTCATCTTTCAGATATAATAAAATATTTCATACCTTTCACAAAACAATTTTTTTTGTGAGAAGGGTATATACGATTTAATTCGAGGGGTATGAAGAATGCAGGTTTCAGGAAAGTCCACTTTTTCCTTTTTTATTTATTGTTGTTTCTTTCACTAATATTTTCATGTAAACAAACCGACCCGTGGGACGATCCGAACGATGATCCCAACAATGTTGGGGAAAAAGTAGCCGAACAGTCTGTTCCGGCTTCAGGCGGAAGCGTGGTTGTAAATGCCCCAGGAAACCCTGTTGACGGGATGATAATTAAGGTACCCGCGGGCAGTTATTCCCAATCGCGCGATTTTGATATATATACCGTTGAAATTACCAGCCACGACCTGGGGGATTTTTTTAACCCAATAACGCCCTTGATCATTATCGAAAACGGGGGCGGTTATGCCGATAGTCTGATGGAGGTTACCATACCTATTACCCTGCCTTCGGGGCACATTCCACTCGGTTTTTATTATGATGATGTAGATGGTGTGCTTGAAGCAATCCCGGTTCACAATTACTCTTCATCCTCAATTACCTTGCTGACCCGTCATTTTTCACCTGCTGCCGATCTGAAATCGGGGAGCACAAAAAGCGAAAAATCAACAGAATCTACCTGCAACATGGTGGTCAGTTCCATTTCGGAAAGCCTGCTTCAAAATCAAACGATCATATCTTCCGGGTTTAAAGTGGGTGTCGATAATTGGGAGTTTGTCAACCGGGGGTCCATCATCGCGCCAGGCGGGCATTGTGCCGGACAAAATATGGCCGCAATGTGGTATTATTACGAGAAAAAGCTGAATGGAGAAGCCCCGCTTTTCAACCGGTTTAGCACAATTGATGCGCTTTGGCAGGACAATGCTGTGGGTTACCGGTTTTGTTCTGTGCTGCAGAACGATCTTGCAAATGAAGGACTTGTCATCAATTTCTTCGATAAATACATCGATAAAGATCAGGCACTCGATCCGATCAAATTTATGACGCTTGCCGGCGCTATGCTGGTAACGGGCGAACCTCAAGGGGTAGGAATTTATAAGGCTGAAGGAAAACGGAACGATGGGTCAACCATTTATTCCGGCCACGACCTGATCTGCCATAAAATATCGATGACCGAGAAAAAGCTGTATATCTGCGACCCCAATCATCCCGGTACCGAACGATCGATTTCGATGAAGAACGATCGTTTTGAGCCTGTGCCAATTGCACTCAGCGGAGAGCAACCGGAAAATATGTTTCCTTTTGTAACCTGGTATGCCAAAACCGCCTGGATCGAATGGAACCTGGTCGAAAAGCGCTATGACGAGTTATTGGCCGGAACGATCGGAACTGTTTCGCCCAATACCTTCCCTGCTTATTCCATCAAGGTAATCGGTGATTTGACCCATCAAAAAGAAAATATCTATTCCACAAGCAACGATACCCTTACCTTTTACGTGGAATGCCCCACGGCTGAACTTTTCTACACGGGAACCGATCCCAGGCGAATCGGGTTGAACATTTTTGACGACAACGGCCAAAAGGTTTCAGTTTTAACTTCGAAAGGTGAAGTTTATACGATATTGAAGCCAGGGGCAAACAAACTTGGATTTTATGTTTTTGGTTTTGGCCAATACAAAAATGCCAAGGGCGAAACAGTCAACTATCCTGTTTACGTCAACTACGAACCCATCACGATTGAACTGGGGGCCTTGAAGTTCGACCCCAACCCTGTTACCGGAACAGCAGGGGAACAAACAGTTGTGACTGTGGTCAGTTCAGGCGACCTGCCTGCTGATCCCAAATACACATGGGACTTCGGCGATGGAACCGGGACTTACCAGTCAACTTCCGGTTCGGTTTATTACACCTGGGCCAATCCCGGAACCTACCCGATTACGGTGAATCTTTACGACAACGCGAAAGGAAATCTTGTCGGGAGCGCCAACGGCACGGCCATTATTGACGGTAGTACCGGAACCGGATTAAGCATCTTGCCCAACAGCGTGAGTGGTACTGCCAACCAATCGCTTACATTTAACACCACCTTCAGCGGTTCCTCTCCTGTTTTTTCAAATTATGTTTGGGATTTTGGTGATGGAAATCAGGAAGAAACCCATCTGAATACGATTTCCCATACCTATACCCAGGCAGGGACTTATTCGGTGACAGCGAGGCTTTACGATTATACAAGTGGTGAATTGCTAGGTACGGCAACTGGAACAGCGGTTGTTGGCGATGCAGCGGGTTTGTTATCGGCCCTGTATCAATTTCGGAACATCCGTTTCGCTATTTCGGCACAGGTGAAAACAACGGTTGAGGATTATACCGACAATAACTTCGCTATCAGCAATGAAATTCCCTTGTCGGGTTTGCCCGAATATTCCATTGAATGGAGCGGAGCCAGTTTCCAGGTTAACTACGATTGGTCGTACACTAGTTTTGGTAGTAACGAACCGGTCCATCTAACGGGCACTTACAATGGAACCCTTTCAGCCGACGGAAGGACGATCACTGCGCTTGAAGCAGAAGAAACAAAGACCTATACCCAGGAGAATGAAGTTTATTACCGCAAAGCAACTGTAACCAACATTCCGGTGGAACCCTGGACAACCCCGGAATCGGAAGACATTGAATTCAAGGTGAATGGATCATCCATCGGCTCGAACATTTCGTATTATGAGACCCGTGAGGAGTATAAGTCGTATCTGACCGGAGAAAGAGAAGTGGTCAGTTCGGTGGCAATCCGTTACGACGAATGGTCGGAAATCGTGATTCGTTTTTATAATTATTGATTTCCGGTTCACGAAGTTTCAAAGAGCAGAATTGGGATAATTGAAATAAGACAAGAGTTAAATAATGAATTGTATGGTTGAAAAAAATATTCAAAGCTTTTGGGTTCACCCTGCTGTGGTTCTCTGTGTGTTGGTTTTTGTTTTATCCTGCACCTCCTTCGACCCGGAGCCAAAACCCAGCCGCAACCTCGAAATTGGCGAAGAGGTGGAGGTGGCCTCCCAAACCATTCCCTCCGGCGGGGGAACGGTGGTAGTAAATGCCCCGGGCAGCGAAATCGACGGGATGGAAATTGACGTTCCTCCGGGCAGTTATGCTGCTTCGCGTACGTTTAAAATCTCGACGGCGCCCATCACCAGCGACAAACTGGGGGCAAACTTCAACCCGCTTACCCCCCTGATCCAGATTGAAAACGGGGGCGGCTATGCCGACAGTGTGATGACGGTGATCCTTCCCATTACCCTTCCCGAAGGGGAGTTTCCCGTCGGGTTTTTCTACAACGAAATATCGGGCTCGCTTGAAGGCCTGCCTTTGTTGAGTTATACCCCCACATCGGTTACCGTGCTTACGCGACATTTCATGAGCGAAAGCGCCATCCGTAGCGAGTGGGACGATCTGAAAGGGGAGCCCCTTTCACTTAACACTTCGGTTAATATGCTCATTGCTTCTGTCAAAGAGAGCGTTTTGAAGGGTAAACCGGTCATCAGTTCAGGTTTTAACCCGGGTACCGACGATTGGGAATTCACCAACCTGGGATCCTACATCTCCCCTGAGGGGCATTGCGCCGGGCAAAGCATGGCCGCCCTGTGGTATTACTATGAAAAAAAGCGGAACGGGGAGCCTGCTCTTTTCCACCGTTTCGACCTGCTGAACGACAAGCTCAAACCCTCGTTCATGTGGGAAGATAACCCTCTTGGTTACCGTTTCTCTTCAGTTATCCAGAAAGATTTCAATTTTGATGGCTGGATCAACAGCCTCTGGATGCAGTCGTTTATCCCGGAACTGACTTTTAAAACATTTGCGGCAAGCATTCTGGTCACGGGCGAGCCCCAGTCGGTGCTGATCCGCAACAGCCAGGGGCAGGGAGG
>JAFGEV010000138.1 GCA_016931385.1 Prolixibacteraceae bacterium | reverse complement strand
TTTTCCGGCTCCCATAAATTTGGGTTCGGGCAAATACCCCGGAAGAACCGTTCCGCCGTTTTTTGAATAGGTTACCTGAATGGTGCGCACCCCAATCAGCATCCGTGTGGTTAAATCGAGCATATCTTTCAGGAACGACTGGTCGCCCGGTTTACCGGTAACCGAAATCATTGCCTGCGAAGCATCGGCGAGCGGGGTAAACTCAATGTTGTTTACATCCACCACATTTACCCGTCCGCGAACCACTTTCCCATCCACATCGGTGGCAATTACCTGTACTTTTTTTGTATTTAGCTTATGATTGATTTTCTGTGCCTGTTCGCTCACCAGTTTTACATTGGCCGTAAAGGTTTGCTTTTCATTTTGTTGCGGTTGCTGACTGGCTGCCTGATTGCGGGCTGCGCCGCTGTTCCGGTTTAAACTGTATCTGCTTCGGCCTGTTCTTCTGAACTTTTGATTCAGTTGCTGGAAATAGGGAACTTTGTTGTAAAGGCTGGTCAGGTTCATATTTCCCATAAACTGCCAGTTGGCCGAGTTTTGAACCATGTTTCCAAGATTAATTGTGTCGGCAGTAATGGGGCCGGCATGCCAGTTGTAGGTTCCGGTGTAACGAATACTGGAGCTTAAAAAGTTCAGAAACTGAATCCGGTTTAGCGGAACAGAATATTGTGCATTTATGTTGTGCCCGTAAAGCGTTGGGCGCCCCAGTTCCCAAAGATTCCTCATTATCGAATCCTTTTTCATCTGATAATCATCTTCATTCCGGTTGATTCTTCCCTGTGGCTCATCAATTCTGGCAGTGCTGTTGGATGAAAAATCGAGTTTTAATGAACGGGTTACATCATACCTGATATCGAGATAACTGTTCAGAAGAAAATCTTTTTCATAGGTGGCCGGTAAAATCAGGTTCGGATTGGTGATGTTCCTGCTTTTTGTTTCATGATAGAGGCGGTACAATTCTGCCCGGTATGAAATCAGCGTTGGCAAAGGGTAAAAATTAAAATCGCCGATAAGCCGCAGCGGGCCTTTGTTTAAAAATCCTACCTTATTAAATGGCTGAATAAGTTTGGGCCTGTTATTGTAATTGTAAGACAACATTCCACGGTATGTTTTGGTTGTATTAAATTCCGTGTTGATGTCTCTTCGGTAAATTTCATTGTATGAATAGGAAACTGAGAAATTCTCCGGATCCCACAAATTGGTTTTTGATCTTTCTCTTTGCGGTTCAATTCTTACGTTTGTAAAATTGAGACTTTTTCGGGTAACCACGTCCTGCGAAATGGATTTTACAGAATCCTTTTCCGCTTTTGTATCCAGTCTGTCAAGCGATTCATCCAGCTCAATATCGGGTTCCATCGGATTGTACTTTGGTGTACTTACACTTTGCGAATAACCATAATACATGGGCAAACGCACCCCTGTTTTTTCAGGAAGGAAACGCCCCAAATCGATGGAAGACGAAACATCGAACTCGGTAAGATCGTCCTGTGGCCTGCTGTTCATGTTCTGGCTTATGCTTCCAAACCCGGCAGTACGTGTTCGCCCGGCCACGGTTACACTTCCCAAATCGGCCAGCCGGGTAGTAACCCGCGCATTGGCAGCCCAGCCCCCGCTTTCATCAAAATCAGTCAGCCGCAATTCGTTGGCCCAAACTTCCACCGATTTTGGCCCGGTATTAAGCTGCCCCCGTTTATTGCGTATCCCCATCATAATTACTTCCACATTCCCCAAATTAGGGCTACCTTTTACTTTTACCAGGTTTTTCCCGTCATTCCAATCCCTGTGACTGGTTTGATACACATCCTGCAGTGTGAGGGTTGAACCTGCTCTTCTCAGCTCGTCGTTCCTGTCAAGTTTGGCATTGGTAAACAATTCCAGAGGCACATCAATCCGGTTTTCATCGGGCCACACAATATAACGGTCAGACTCTATGGTTCCGTTGTATCTTCCTTCCGGGGTGAGTTTCAGAGGAATCTCATATTCATAATAGTTGTAGTTGTAATCAGATCCCAAACGAACAAAGAAGTAAAGTTCATCGTCTTCCAACGGATAATCTTCCAGTTCTTCAGCGTGAACTTCCAGTTTTAATCTTTTGTATCTTCTGAAATCCATGTAAATGGATTTATACGCTGCTTTTGAAACCCCCTGTTCCAAATCGGTAACTTTTAGTACCATCGATTGTTCGTTGAGGTTTCTTAACTGCGGGTTGGTGGGGTCAATAACGCGCGAAATTCCGGGTGGCAAAATATAATTTACCGGTTCGCGGCTTCCGTTTTCTTCGATGCTTACTGCCGAAATATCAAAACTTGCGGTTGAAGAAACCCCGGTGTCGTCTTTAAATTCTTTGGTGTAGCTCCGCCAGTCGGCCCTTACCAAATCGAGCGATGCAAAACGCAAAATCACCGGGTCCTGAAACTGTGTTAAAAACATCCTGAGAAAACGAATGGATTTAAAATCGTAAATATTTCCTACCACCTGGTCGGGCTGTTGAACCGGAATTTTAAACTGATACCATTTTACTTCTCCAATCTGTCCGTTTTTAAGCTGAACCCGGCTTTCTTTAATATCGTTGATGTAATTCTGGCCCAGCTGCATGTCTTCGGGGCGGATACTTACCTTGTACTGGTAGTATCTTTCATACTCATTCAGGGTATTATCGTCGTTGATGTCTTCAATATCCGGAATAGTAGAGGCCGAAGTCGGGTATGATTCATCCGACATTTCGGTTGTGGGCGAGTTTCCATCGGGTCCGTTAAATTGTTTGTAGCGTTCCAGGATACTCAGCTGTTCGGTATCATAATCTGAACCCCGGAAATAATGAAAATTATCCGAAGACGGGTCGGCCATGGCTTTCTGGTAGGCATCCTGATTGACATGAAGTCTTAATTCTTCCAGATATTGTTCAAAATGAGAAAGTTCATCGCTATCGCCCACCCCATCAAAACCAACATCCTGGTATTGCCTCGATTGTGTGTCGTTATCAAATGCATTCACAAGCGATTGCAGGGTTGACACGCGCCCCCAGATGGTTGTGTCTACATTGTTTACCAGAGCGGTGGTGGGAAGACCGTTTTCAAAAGATTTGCGGGAATCTTTCAGTACGTCTTCCGAGATATCGCCGAGGTTGAAATACAGTTCCCCGCCTTCCATCTCGTTCAGGGTATCGTTTACAAAGGGGTCCATCATCCAGAATTCGATAAACTGAATGTTTGCGGTTTCAAAGTCGCTGGTTTCAATTTCGCGCATTATCCCTGCCCAGCGTGTTTCCGGCGATTTTAATGTTCCGTTTTCGTTTACACCTGCCGAAAACGACGACGGTTTTGTGTCGTAATTATACGGGCCGCGTTCTTCGGGGTAAAAAGCCAAATCGAATACGGCAATGTTGGTAGGTTCGCCAACCACGGTTTCCTTGTCCGGAAAAATCTCGTTTTCAAACACCTCGCGAACCAGGTGGTTCGACTGCAGGTTTTTATCGTTTTTAATATGGGTGGGTGTTAAACTGGTATTTCGTAAAAACAACGGGTCGATGATGTACCAGGCCAGTTTGGCGCGGTTGTACCCATATTCAACGGAATTGTTCAAATTTCCTTCGGGGAACAACTCATTCTGAAGCTGCGGGGTGCTGGCCAGCATCCACGACTGTCGTGTTTTTAAACTGATGGATGTTTTTGTCCCTTCAAAATCATCGATATAAACGGTTCCGCTTTTATCAATTACATTGGAATGGCCGGGGATCAACTGCGCAAATTCACCTTCAAAATCAATGGAAGACGGTGTATTTGTATTGTAAAACGGAAGTGCATCAATGGCCTTGGTAAGAAACTTGCTTTCAGTGGAATAATTGGCATCGAGCCCCACCATTAAATTTGAAATCGGATCTTCGCCATAATCCACCTTCTGGGTCAATGGGCGTTCGTGCATGTACAGCGCGGTGGCACCAATATTAAAATTGTCGGAAAAAGCATAGTTGGCATGGGCGCCCATTAAGGTTTTCCGCTGCATGGTAAAAAGGTCTTCGCTTTCGGTAGTTACACTAATGGGAGTACCGGCATTGAGCAGTGCCTGGTTGATAATTTTAACCCTTCCAAGTGTATAATCAACGGTATAATCCACGTTTTCAACAAGAGTCCTTCCGCCGGCAGTTACGGTTACCCCGCCCTGTGCAAGGTTCAGCGAACCGATAACAATGTCGGAACTTGACGAGCCCTTGTAACTTCCCGAAAGTACAAACTTGTTGTGTTCGGCGTCCTGTTCGGCAAACACCTGGGTTGAATCGTACAGCGACTGAAAGGTATATTTTTCCACCAGGGCCGGATTATTGATTGAATCGGCCAGATGGCTGCCAAAGGGCTCAAGCACCGGAAAAATAATTCTTCCGTTGGACGAATTTACAGTAATCCCTTCGATGTAGTCGAAAAGCCCGTCTTTGTATGGGTCTTTCTGTTTATTCAGCTTATCCAGGTTCATCACCTCCAGGAGAATATGTCCTTCCAGCCGTCCTTCAGGGATATAATTGATGTAAGTACCGGTTGAGTCATTCATGTACATTACATTCAACTGAAAATCTTCACTGCTGAGTTCATATGCATTTAAGTTGTAAATATTTTTCATCATCAACTTCCAGGTGGGTAATTTTGGGGTGAGGTTGGT
>JAFGEV010000137.1 GCA_016931385.1 Prolixibacteraceae bacterium | reverse complement strand
GGCGATGTGGTTGATATTAAAGTCCCATCGGGCATTATCCCCTTCGAAATTATCGATATATCAATATAAAAGTATCATGGCCTCGATATTTTCAAAAATTGTTACAGGTGAGATTCCCTCATACAAAATTGCTGAGGATGATAATTTTTACGCTTTCCTTGATATCTTCCCCCTAGCAAAGGGACATACCCTGGTGATACCTAAAAAAGAGGTTGATTACATTTTCGACCTTGACGACGAGTTATACGCAGGCCTGCAAATGTTTGCCAAAAAAATTGCCCTGGCCATTGAAAAAGCCATTCCCTGCAGAAAAGTAGGGGTAGCCGTTCTGGGACTTGAAGTACCCCATGCCCATATTCATCTTGTTCCAATGCAAAGCGAGCAGGACGTTAATTTCGCCAAGCCCAAAAAGAAATTTTCACCCGAAGAATTCGAAGCTATCCGGAAATCGATTGCCGATCAGTTGTAAGCATTTACTATGAAAAATTGTCATTGGTCATTTGTCACTGGTCTCTGGTCTCTGGTCTCTGGTCTCTGGTCTCTGGTCACTGGTTGCGGGTTTGCGCTCTGAAGCCGGTAACCGATAGACATCAGATAATAGCTATCAGCCGGGAGCAGTCAGTCACGACTTAATCTGCAGCAGGCAGTGTAAATGTAAATGACGTGCCTTTGCCTTCTTCGCTTTTAACCATTATCCTGCCGCCATTCTTTTCAATAAATTCTTTACAGATTGTTAAACCCAAGCCTGAACTGGGTTCATTATCAGTGCCTGGGCGGCTGTTTTTTTTATCTATACTGAACGCATCTTCGAGTAGTTTTGGGCTCATGCCAATCCCGTTATCGGTTAGGGTAACCGAAATTGAATTCTTTCCTGTTTTTGAAGCGAAGGCTGAAACTGAGCCTCCCCGAGGGGTAAATTTCAACGCGTTGGTTAACAAATTATGTATGACAATCTGAATCATATTTTTGTCGGCTTTAACATTCAGGCCAACAGGTACCCTATTCTCAATTTTAATATTTTTCTGTGAAGCAGTATCGGAAGTAACCATGAAACACAAATCAAACACATCGAATATTGGAAAGCTTTCAAAATTGGGTTTTATCAAACCACGTTGCATCTTCGACCATTCAAGTAAGTTTGTTAGAAGAATATACAGCCGTGAAGCTGAGTTTTTTAAATTTCGCACCAATTCAAGCACCTGTTCATTGGTAAGTATATGAATTTCTTTTTCAAGCACTTCGGTTAATCCGAGAAAGGAATTAAAAGGACTTCGCAGGTCGTGGGCAATAATCGAAAACAATTTATCTTTTTGGGCATTTATCTTTTTAAGCTGCTTATTCTGTTTTTTTATTAGTTTATCATATTTTTTCTTCTGGGTGATATCACGCGAGATGCCAAAGGTACCAATAATTTCGCCTTTGGAATTTAGCAACGGGGCTTTGGTTGTCGAAACCCAGGTGTCGTCTTTATCGGGCCAGGTTTCCCTTTCTTCTTTTGAAATGGTAATGCCTTTATGAATTATCTCCTGCTCATCGTTAAAAGCTTGCCGGGCATGTTCTTCACTGAAAAAATCGAAATCGGTTTTGCCAATTACCTGAAAGTTATCGGTAAACCCAAACCTTTTAATTTGTGAACGACTGCTGCGGATAAAGCGGCTTTCCAAGTCTTTAAAATAAATATGATCGGGGTGTTTTTCCATCAGTGCGTTTATCAACACCTGCTCGAGTGCCAGTTTTTCGGCATTCTTCTCAAATTTGGTCTGAATTTCCCTTAATAAGAGGTTTGAATGTTCTTTCGTGGTAAGCTGGTTTACGAAAATAAAAAGCATATTGGCGATACTTTTAAATTGTTTTTCCTTCATTACGGGAATTTTCATGAGGGCTTTACGGTATCGATCCCTGTCGGCGCCGATTTCATCGGCATAATCCAGCATTTTTTCAATATCCAGTCCATCGGTCCGGACCTGTCCTATGATCCAGTTGGCCAGGTGTTCGCCCTCGACGCTTATGCTTACACCCGCGCTCAGTAAACCACCGCTGAGGCAATGTTTTACAATTGGTCCTTGCAGGTTTTGTTTGCCCAGTTCGGCATCAGAGATTTTGCATTTGGTCAGGCCGCAGGGCGTATCACGGATAATTTCTTTGCACAAAACACGAAAATTACTTGGCCGGGTAAGTGGGTTGCCGTCAGGGCTTGTTATGAGCGATGAAACACCTGTTGCGTCAGAGAATGCATCCTGAAGCTCCTGTAAATATCCGATATCAAAAATTTCGTATATGTTCATTGGCAAAAAAAGTTATTACTGGGTGATTGCCAGATATAGGGATTTATATTTTACCATTTTCTGGGCATTGTAAAGCAGAATTTGCTCCCCTTACCTTCAGCGCTTTCAGCCCATATCTTTCCATCGTGTTTTTCGACAAATTCTTTGCAAAGTATTAAACCCAGCCCCGAACTGGGTTCATTGTTTGTTCCCGGCCTGCTGACTTCAGCATCGATGCGGAATATGTTCCTGACCATTTCATCGTTCATTCCAATTCCATTGTCTTCAACCGAAATCAGAATCTGGCCTTTTTGTTCAGTGCTGGCTTTAACAATAACCCTGCCACCATTATTTGAGAATTTGATGGCATTGGTTACCAGGTTGCGCAAAACCGACCTGATCATATTTAAATCGGCTTTAATATAAATACCTTCGGGTGCTTTCGTTTCAATGCGAATACCTTTTTCCGTTGCCATCTCTATTGTGCCAGGGTCACATTGCCCGAAAAGCTCTACGACATTAACCTGCTGGGGTTTAAAAGGCATTGCACCGCGTTGCAACCTCGACCAATCAAGAAGGTTCTCCAGAAGGTTGTAGGTTGTTTCGGCTGTTGTTTGCATCGAATTTAATATGCGCTTTGTTTCTTCTTTTGAAAAAATCATGTCTTCATCGTTCAGCAAAGCCACTAAATTCAACAATGAAGAGAAAGGCCCGCGCAGGTCGTGGGCAATTATTGAGAAAAACTTGTCCTTGGTTGCATTCAGTTGCTTTAATTCCTCGGCATTTTTCTTAAGGGTATGTTCAAACTCTTTGCGTTCAGTGATGTCCTGCATGAGTGTAAACACTTTTTCGGTCTTGCCCGAGGGGCCTGCAATGGGCACCAGGTAACTCGACAGGTAAACTTCTTTTCCCCATTTTGTAATGTAGGGCAATTCAATTTCGATTACCCGGTTCTCTTCGATACAACGTATAAAAGAATCGGCATACCCGTTACCAACAAGAGGGGGGAATTTCAGTACATTGATTTGTTTGGTCGCTTCAAGCGAAGGAGATCCAAGTATTTCAAGCAGTGCCCTGTTCCCCTCTTCAATGGAGCCATCGGCATTGCCAATGTAAATCCCTAAGGGTGAATTTTCGAATAATAACCTGAATTTTTGTTCACTTTGGCGAAGCAATTCTTCAGCTTGTTTGCGTTCGGTTATGTGTCCCAATCGTTCAGCTATGCCTTTTAACATCATTGCCTCCTCTTTCATGAAGGGGCCTTGCTCTCTTTTTGGCATTTCATTCAGGTATCCAACTTCGATTAATCCGGCGATATTGTTAAAAACCTTGATAGGTTCTGAAATTTTCCATGGAATATCGTTCTGATAATCTGAAGTTTTATACTCATTCTCGTTTATTACAAGATGAACAAAAGAAATTTCGGGATACTGCAAACTCTTTGGAAAATCGTTGACAAAACGCTGGCAGATTTCATGCAGTGGAAGATCTTTTTGCTCGGTCAGTTCCGACAATCTGAAAAATGCCCCCAGTTCTTTTAGCCTTTCGTTAGCCTGGTGTTCGGCTTCCTTTAAACCGGTTATATCATTAAGGAAATAAAATCCCGAGGGTTTGCCTTTCCAGTTCAATAATGAACCATTTAACGTAACCCATCTTATGCTGTTATCATTTCGTATAACCCTGAATTGATAGTGTTTGGTAACATACTCACCTTTTAACCGTTTTTCATAATTCTTCTTCACTTCTGCAAGGTCGTCGGGATAGACAAATTGCATGAATTCTTTATCGATAAGTTCTTCAGGGGGATATCCAATCAAATCAGATAGTTTCTGATTAAAATAAACCAACTTATTATCCTGGATAACAACAATAGCCTCCTGCGAGGTTTCGAACATTAAGCGGTGGCGTTCTTCGCTTTCCCTAAGCTGGCCTTCAATTAATTTCCGGTCGATTATAATGCCCGCCTGGCGAACGAAAAGTTCGATGTATTCATTGTCGGTAATGGGTTCACGCAACCTGTGAAAAAAGTGTATGGTGGCATAAAGCCGTTCGTCTTTGTTAATGCCGATGGTATATATTTGTTTTATGCCCAACAGCTTTTCAATAGCTTTTGCAGCAAAACCCGGGAACTCGGGGCCAGAAAATTCTGATAGCCCTTTGTCAAATTTATGTAGCTTTCCCGAGGTAAAAAGGCCTTGATGAAAGGGCATGATTTTGAATTCCTTTTTCAGAAAATTGTAGCCGGTAAGTTTAATAGCCCTTTTAATGGTCTGTTCCGGGATACCTTTGATAAACCTTATGCTTGAAGATGACTGTGTTTTGTTAAGTATTGAAAAGAGTATGACTGAGCCGGGGTATTGCTGGTGGAGGGTTTCTGCGAGATATTCATAAATATCTTCAATCTTTTCCATTTTCAACATCTCGGTGACTGAGAAGCTGAGATTTTCCAGCTTTTTCGTGTATTTGGTTATTGCTTCTTCAGCCTGTTTCCGTGTTGAGATGTCTTCAATTATTGTTGCGAACTGATTCGGTTGCGGACGGTAAGCCACAACACTATAATGCCGGTTTAATTCACGGGCATAATTTTCGAATGAAACCGCTTCGCCGGAAAGGGCCACTTTCCCATACCGTTCAATCCATGCCTTCTCAGTTTCAGGTAAAACCTCCATTATTGTTTTACCCAGTATTTCTTTCCTTTTTAAACCTGTAACCCGCTCAAAACCGGGGTTGATGTCGAGAAAACGGTAATCGACAGGATTTCCATTATTATCCAGGATAATTTCATGAACGGCCAAACCCATTTGCATTTGGTTTACCAGGTTACGGAATTTTACTTCATCTTCGCGGCGTTTGGCAATATTCCATACCGAGTCCATCATCAGTTGAAGCTGTCGTATATCTGAATTGTTATAATCTTCGTCTTTATTGGCAACACCAACAACAGCCACAATCTTTTTATCGCTGAAAACCGGGATTGTTAAGAATTTATGCAGGGGGGCATGTCCTTCGGGGGTACCTTTTTTAAAAGGGTTTGGTGCGGCAAAATTATTGACCATGATGGGTTTTCCCTGCCTGACGGCTTCGCCCCATATCCCGGTTTTTTCCAACTCATATTCAGTCTGTGGATTTGTAACGGTACATTGGTGCATTACCTCTTTCGACCAGGAATTTAGGATGAATTTTTGAGTTTTATCGTCATAGAAGTAAATATAGCCTATTTTGCTGCCGGTCAGGTTTATCGCTTCATCCAGTGCAAAATCGAGCAGTTGCTGTATGGTTTCGGCCGGATGCTGACTGATCCGCAACAGCCCTTCCAAACGTGCTTCCTCAAGTTTTAATGTTTCTTCGGTCTTTTTCTGGTTGGTGATGTCGCGGTGGGTCCCCGACATCCACAGCGGTTTTCCGTCAGGGGTCCACTCCGAAACCTTGCCCCGGTCGAGAATCCATACCCAGTGGCCTTCCTTGTGTTTCATCCTGAATTCCG
>JAFGEV010000136.1 GCA_016931385.1 Prolixibacteraceae bacterium | reverse complement strand
GTCGTATAGCATTGATATCCATAACAATTTTGATCACCACTCACACAGTACCGATGTTGAAGAATGTCAGCTATCACCCGTAAAGGAGCCTGAAAATCCATTTTTATTTATCAACGAATTTGAAATCCCTGCAGGGGTAAGTAATTATGAAGCTAATATGGCAATCAATGTCCCCGATGGAATGGATGAAGGCGATTATCATTTTTTTATCAGCCTTACCGACAGGGAGGGATGGCGGGCTGAGAAAGGATTGAGTATAAAAATAGCGTATCGTTATTAAAAAAGATTTATCCCCTTATTATAGTAACCATCATGTCAGCCCAAGGTAGCCTGGACATGTTTGCTGAATGCCTTGAAATATGTGGAAATTTTAACAAGGAGGGAAAAAAAGGGGGGTAAATTTATTGGATCGCAAATGGACTATTTTATACCCCCCGTTTTATGGTTTTTTTGCAATGCTTTCTTTATAAAGTATTTATAGATAATTAGTGCATGATATTAATTGAAACACCCCCATAAAACATCGTACCATACACAGGGGCATACATAAAAGCTGCGTCGTCGAGATGTTTCTCGTCCTGCACATAATTGAACAGGTTGTTTGCCCCGGCATATAATTTAAACTGGCCAAACTTTTTAGAAACCCGGGCATTGAACAACATAAAAGGGTCTGCTTTTTTAATTTTTGACTGATCGCCGTGCACTGGGTCAACATCTTCATTGTAATAATCAATATACATTGTACCCTGATAATTACCTGTAATGGCAAATGTCCACGTTTTAGGGCTATATTCTAATTTAAGGTTACCTGTGGTGGTTGGAAATCTTGAAATATACTTGCTTTCCGATTCGTATTCAGTTCCAATCCAATCTTCCCGCACGTTTTTATATTCCCCCTGGTTATAGGTTAAATCCACTCCAAGGTCAAGATTTTTAGCAAGGTTTGCCATTACTGAAAGTTCAATTCCCTGAACAAAGGCATCATCAATGTTTTTCCACTGGTAGTCGTAACCCAAAGCAGCTACATCGGCATCGGCATCAGTGAACCCAATCTTGTCTTTTAAATCTGTATGGAATAAGTTGGTGCTGACTCTGATATTCTTGCTGTAATAATCGGCTGATAAATTATAACTAACGGATTTTTCGGGATTCAGGTCTGATGATTTCCAAACCCTTGGCGAGCCACTACACAGGTGTAAATCTTCTGAAAAACCATAAGGCGCACGAAATCCGGTTCCCGCATTTACCCTGAAAGTAAATTTCTCAGATAGCTTGTACTTTATCGCTAATCTTGGATTTATTGCTGTTTCATCAAAACTTGTTTTAGGAAAATTGTTGGTTGCAAAAACCTGCCTGTCTGCTGTATATTCTTCTCCGGAGTGGTGATAGTCAAACCTGACTCCGGGTACAACCATTAATTTATCGGAAATTGCCCATTCATCCTGAGCAAACATTCCAAATTCCATGGCTGATTTATCGGCTACGGAGCGGTAAGACTGTCCGATATAAGGGCTGGATTCATTCACAACAACATACATCCCGGACTCTTCCAGTTTATCATAGAAATTTTGCAAACCTACAATGAAGCTATGTTTACCAATCATAGAATTGAATGATAGGGTTGATGTAAATGAATTTTCATTTGCCAGATAAGGCCTCATATTTCTTAAATCGGGAACAGAATCGCCATGAGTTACCATGTAATCGCCCAGATAAGAATCATTGGTTGCATTACGGTTATGGTTTACATAACCGAAAGTGAAATTAATTTCAGAGTTTGTTTTTATCTTTTTATTATAGCTAAGAGATGCTTCATACCTGTCGGTTGTAATATTTTCAGTTCCATCGGTTAGAGGGTTACGATAATATTCATCATCCATTGTACCGCCTTCACGTTTTTCAAAAACCGATTTACCACGTATGATAAGTTTGTCGTTTTTTAAAAAGGCATTATCAATGTATAAACCAAACCCGGCATTGGTAAGGTTAGTCATGACCCTGTCCGAAATTCCATCTTTATTCCTCACCTCGTTCTGTGTTAAACCGGTGCCTGTTTCGTCTATAGCACCTTCAGTGTAACGTTGGGCGAAAATAGTAAGGCCAATATTTCCCTTTTCGTTACGCATAGATGAATTAACATCAAATTTATTGGTTTTAAAATTGCCAAACTGTGCATCAACTGTAGTTGCCGGCTGGAATCCGGGTTCTTTGGTTACAATATTGATAGCCCCGGCAACTGCTCCACTGCCATAAAGGGCAGAGCCAGCCCCTTTTACTACTTCAATTTTGTCAATATCTACCGTGCTTAATTGCTGTAAGCCATAAACTCCGGCAAGGCCTGAATACATAGGTTGCCCGTTAATGAGTACCTGGGTGTGCTCTGCACCAAGCCCCTGCATACGTATCATTGTAAAATTGCAGTACTGGCACTGATTTTCAACCCTTACACCCGGTGTGCCTTCTAATGCCTGGTAAAGGTTACAGGCGTTTTTATTTTCAATTGCTTTTGCAGTAATAACTTCAGTTCTTACAGGTACGTCCTTAATAAAATGTTCAGTTCTGGTTCCGGTTATCACAACCTGTTCGAGGTTAAGAACATCATCTTCAAGTTCAAAATAAAGTTCGACACCTTTACCCGCTTCCATAATTACTTCTTTTTCTTGGGATTTGTATCCCATTACTTGTGCTACTATGATGTTTTTCCCAACCGGCAAATGGGCAAGTTTATAATGTCCTGTTGCATCGGACGTAGTGCCCATGTGAGTACCCTTTACTGTAATAGTTGCAAAAGGGATATGTTCTTTGGTTGATACTGATTTTACATCGCCAAAAAGCATGGCATCGGTTTTTTGCTGCGATCTTGCATTCAGGGTTATTGCCAAACCGATTATTAAAAAAATTATTTGTTTCATCTTTTCCTTTTTATTTAGATTTAT
>JAFGEV010000135.1 GCA_016931385.1 Prolixibacteraceae bacterium | reverse complement strand
TTGTATCGGAAAATAATAATTTTCGAATTTGGTCGAATATTCTTATAATTTCAAACATTGTTGTCCGGTAAAAATTTTAAAACATAGTAATCGACTAAGATGAATGAGCTAACATCCTGATTGTTATGTTGGGCTAAAGCCCATTTTCAAAGATGCGATTCAGTAACCCCGGGCTTAAGCCCGGGGCTATTGAAAGCCGCTATTGAAGGGAACTTTAGCCCAATATGGTGTAATTTTTACCGGACGCTACTGATTCAAAAAATATAATTTACAAACTAAATCAATAATAAATTTGTACTTTGTACCAGAAAATAACTATTTCAAAACTAAATCAGATGTCATGCAGCTTCAAACAATCCAAAACAAAATTTATGAAGTCCGGGGACAAAGGGTAATGTTGGATTTTGACCTGGCCGAACTTTACGAAGTTGAAACCAAACGCTTAAAAGAAGCTGTAAGGCGCAATATTGAACGTTTCCCTTCTGATTTCATGTTTGAGTTACAAGGAATGAGTACAATTCTCTAAGGACGCAATTTGCGACCTTAAAAGATGGAAGAGGAAAATACAGCAAATACAATCCTTTTGCTTTCACCGAACATGGCGTAACAATGCTGGCAAGCGTTTTGAGAAGCAGCAAAGCTATAGAAGTTAATATACAAATCGTACGGGCATTTGTGTATTTACGTCAATACGCCTTAACCTATAAAGACCTTGCCGACCGATTAAAGGAACTGGAAGGGAAATTTACCGATATTGCACAGGCAATTAACTACCTTTTAAAAAAAGACAAACAGGAAGCAGAAAAAAAGGAACGAAAACGGATAGGGTTCAATCAGGTGTAACCTTTTAAATATTAAACCTGTCGAAATATAGAAACTTTTTTACAAATTCCTAATCCTTAACACACCGTACACTTCTTCCGTAGTAACTGTAATAATTATGAGTGATTGTTGCATAATCATTATCGTATGAAAGGAATAGATAGATGCCAAAAATCCCATCCGTCGATGAAGTATAATATAATCCGGAAACTGTGATTTGTCCAAATGAATCTTTGTCTCTGTAACCACCCGCCAAAGCAGTAAAGCCGGATTCGTTAGTTCCCGGATAATTGGCAAAAAACCAATGATAAGTACCCGCTTCCTTTAATTTTCCACCTGCAACACTTGTTCCCCCCAGGTAAGCGATAAGGGTTTCATATTCTGACTGTGAAGGAATATGCCAACCAGTAGGACAAACTCCCCTGCTGTCGTTAACCGCATACCAGGTATAAAGCCTGCCATAAGTTGAAACATTGTCTACATCCCCATCATAAGCCCACTGGTATTTTGGACTGGTTTCACCGCTTATATCAAGTGTCGAGGGTGTTGTTGTACCAATAGGGTCACTGTTCTTATATGTGGTTGTTTTGAGGTTTTCAGCCATCCACTCCTGGGTTCCTATTGTTACGGTATAATAGCTGTTCCCTTCAACATCAACAATCGATTGTGTATAGGTGTGCAAAACAACCTCATTACCATATACAGTGGTTGTGCCATTGGTTGCATAAGCCCGTATATAATAGGTTGTATTTGCTGTTAATCCTTCAATTTCGCTTTCAAAGGTTCCGGCTCCTGCTCCATCGAGTGTTTTTGAATCGGAAGTAGTAGGCGTTCCGGTTGTGTTCCAGCATACACCCCGATGGGTAATGGCTGTACCTCCATCATAAGTAATATTTCCTCCTGAAGAAGCAGTTATCGTTGTAATGTCATTAACCGGAAGTGTGGTTAAAATAGGATTTTCATCACCTTTAATGCACCGTACACTTAAACCATAATTCCTTGAACGTGAAGGGACATAGGCATAACTTGAGCCATGGTACATATTTATTGCCCAGGCATCAAATGCAGTTTCTTTTGTTGTCCACCAATAACCGTTGTCGCCAATTGCAGAAAATGTTCCGTCTTCTGAACGTTCGCCTCCCGGTAAGGCTGTGAACTGGCTGGAATTAGTTGCTATATTTTGCCAATTCCAATGCGCTGTACCAGCTTCTTTCAACTCTTTGCCTGCAACTTCACCACCACCAAAATAGTCAATCAGGGTGTCCCAGTCATCTCGGGTTGACATACGCCATCCCGTTGGGCAAATAAACCTTGAGTCGTTTATTGCATGCCAGGTATACAGCCTCCCATAAGAGTCTGCAAAGGATTCGTTCCCATCGTAAGCCCATTGGTACTTAGGCTCGCTTTCTGCACTAATATCCAGGTCAGCCGGTGTGGTTGTTCCAATTTCGTCTCCATTCTTATACCTTGTCACATTCAGGTTTTCTCCCATCCATTCCTGTGTTCCGAGGAATATCCCGTAATAAACATTTCCATCGATATCAGAAACCGAAGAATTATAGGTTATAAACGTTTTTTGGTCACCATACCCTGTATCCTCACTATGGGTGGCATAGGCTCTTAAGTAATATATTGTATTCGGGGTTAATCCGGTTAGATTGCTTACAAAACTGCCTGAGCCTGTTCCATCCGAAGTCCGGTCGTCATCAATGGTAGGTGTGCCTGTTGTATTCCAGCATACACCCCGTTCCACTATCGGATTTCCTCCATTATATAGGATATTGCCTCCGGAAGATGCAGTTGTGGTTGTAATATTGCTTATTTCTGAAGTTGATACCGAAGGCTTGTGATATCCTTTAAGGCAGCGTATGCTAAAACCTCCACGTTTTTCAGTTTCAAAATCATAAAAATTTGCACCGTTATATGATATTCTGTGAGTAATAGCCTTATCTAAATCACCTTCTGAAATACTCCAGAAATGTGCACGTTCTCCCAGATAATAAAAATTCCCGTTCCACGAGGCACACATTCCGGCAGGTAAAGCTGAAAAACCGCTTTTATTCCGATACGAAGGAAATTCTGTACTACCTGGTGTTCCGCCTGTAGATGCCAGCCAGTTCGTTTTCGACGACAGTGATTTTGCTGTTTTATCGTCTGTTGTCGTACCGTCATAATTATACCCGTTGGCAATCAAGTAATCTTCAAGTGTTGTCCAATCATCATCATCCGGCACTTTCCACCCTTCAGGACACACATTTTTACCACCAATTCCTGGTGCATTTACAGTATACCAATTGTATAGAGCGCCATAGGTATATCCGTAAGTGGTTTTATCGTTGTCGTACCAACAATAACAGGGGTTTGTTTCCCCTGTCCATATTCCCGGAGATGATACCAGCCGTAAATTGTCACCATTGTTGAATTTTGATACCCTCAGGTTCTCAGCCATCCATTCCTGGTTGCCAATTTTTACTGTACGGTAAATGTTTCCGTCAATATCGATAAGTGTACCAACTCCGAGCAATATTTTCAAGGTTTCAATATCATTAATCGACAAATCGGCATAGGCTTTTGTAGCTGCATCCTGTTCATCGGTCGGATCGGTCAGGTTTTTAATTTGCCCGTCTGCTTCATTGTTTTCAGCAATAACATCGGATAGTCCCTGGTTCTCGCCTTTTACTGTTCCTGCCAGCGCTGTTTTATGAGAATACAGCGCATAGGGTGAGGATAAAATCTCACTGGTCCATGAAATATCGTAACTACTACCTCCCACCGGATCAATTTCAACCAAAAGAAAATATGGACTGTTACTCCAGTCAATGGTTGAGAAATTGCCTTCCACGATTGTCCCGCTTCCTATTTGAATAGAAGCCAGCCCGTTAATGTTTGTTTCCGGGTTATGTGTTTCGGTGTAAACTGCGACACCTCCGACTGAACCCTGTAATATGCTAATCTGAATGGTTACCGTTTCCAATCGGACCAAATCTCCTGACAAATCACGTACAACAGTCTGATAATTTACTTTTTTGGGGGCTTGTCCAAAGACAAATAAGTTCAGCAGCAACAGTAAAAGCAATAATGCTGAATTCAATGAAATCTTTCCGGTTTTTATAAGTAGCTCTGACCTTTTCATTTTCATATTCAATACTGACACCTAATCTCTCATACAACGTACGGATAAACCGTACTTTTTAGAATAATTGGTACTTATGAGGTCTGTCCGATTGTAGTTTAAATATTTGAAGTTGGCATTATCTGTATCGTATTCTGATGCAGACCAAAAATCACCAACAGCCCTTTCAGAATAAAATGTGCCGCTTCCTATGCGATATCCGCCCGGAGGAGCATTCA
>JAFGEV010000134.1 GCA_016931385.1 Prolixibacteraceae bacterium | reverse complement strand
GGTGAGCCTTTTACCTTTAGCTTTGAAAGATTTGATTCCAATGAATTCTGCGACCTCAATAATTTCGTTTTCCCGGTCGCTGTTTTTCCCTCCAAATTCGATTTCAAGACGGGGGTAATGCACCCATGTAATGCTTATCAGTTTGTTTTCGGGATTCTCGCCTATAAAATTCTGGGATTTATTTATCGGGATTTCTTCATCAATCTGGAAACGTTTAACGTAGTAGAACTGCTGCTCGTTGTACCAGTAAACAACGCTTAATGTTTTTAAAGGATTGAACATTTCAATGATCAGCAGGTCATCGGCAAAGTGGTTCGACAGGTCGAAGTTGTAGAGTTGATGTTTATCTTTTTCAAAAAAATTGTATATTGAAAACATCAAAAACACATAGATTAACAATGATAAATGAAATAGATAATAAAATCTAACTTATGAAAACATTTACAGTTCTAATATTTTTATTGCTTTCATTTCTGGCAGTTAAATCTCAGGTTCCCGCAGGTTTTAATTATCAGGCAGTGGTACGTACCAGCACCGGCGAAGTTGTTGTCAACAAACAGGTAACCTTTCGTATCAGTATTTTGCAGGATTCCGAAAACGGAACAACGATCTATTCAGAAACACATTTGGTAAACACCGGCACATTTGGCCTGGCCAACCTGGTGATCGGAAAAGGGGACCGGGAAAGCGGAAGCTTTGATCCGAACAACTGGGGGAAGAATAAGCATTATATAAAAATTGAATTAGATACGGAGAACAGTAAAGAATTCAACCATTTGGGAACTACCGAATTATTTTCAGTACCTTATGCTTTTCATGCCCAAACAGCCGGTGAAGTTGCTGATAACAGCATAAGTTCTATCAAGATTGAGGATGGAACTATCGGTGAAAGCGATTTGGCCGATTATTCGGTTACCGAGGTAAAGATTGGCAGCAATGCCATAACAAAAGATAAAATTGCCGATGAAGTGGTTACTGAGGAGAAACTGGCTGACAACTCGGTTACGTCAGACAAAATTTACGATGGCGCTGTTTCAGGGGCCAAGCTTGCCCGGGATGGAGCTACAATTGGCCAGGTACGTAAATGGGATGGCGTAACCTGGGCTCCGGCTGCCGACGATACAGGCCCCGGGGAAAGTACTCCTGCTGGCCCGGCGGGGGGCGACCTTGGCGGCGCATATCCCGATCCGCTTATTGGAGAGGGAAAAGTTACAAGCGGAAAAATTGCAAACAATGCTGTAACTACAGAGAAACTTGCCCACAACGGAGTTACCGGAGCCAAAATAGCCGACGGAGCTATTGCTGAAACAAAACTGGCTGCAAATGCCGTTAGCTCGGGTAAGATTGCCGATGGAACCATCATTGAGCCTGACCTGGCCAATCATGCTGTAACCGAAGCGAAAATTGCTGATGGGGCAATTGTAACGGAAAAACTGAACGACAATGCCGTTACCACTGATAAAATTGAGCCTGATATTGTTTCGGCCATTAGCGGTGTAAGCAACGATGGTGGAAATATCGACCTCGTTGCAGGCAGCAATGTAACCATTACTCCCGATGACGAAAACAATACCATAACAATTGCAGCAGCCGGTGGAGTAAACGATAACCTGGGCAATCATACAGCCACACAAAATATTCTGACTAATGGACAATGGATTTCGGGCGATGGTGAAAATGAAGGAGTTTTCATCATGAATAATGGGAAGGTTGGTATAGGAACGAACACGCCAGGCATGACCCAGAACCCGGGCTTTATCGGATTATTTGAAAGCAGATATAACGACCAGGGGGCGGCAATAATTGGTACGAACACATATTCGGGTGCCCAGATAAATTATGGTGGATATTTTGAAGCCAATGGCAGCAGTAATGGTTCGGGTGTATATGGAAAATCATCTAGCTCGAATGGAAGAGGGATATATGGATATGCGACAGGAAACCTTGGGATTGGAGTAGTCGGAAATTCTACGGGCGATGAAGGAAAAGGGATTTCAGGTGTTTCCAGCAGCAATGAAGGAATAGGTGTTTATGGCTCAGCCAACCACACAGGAGGATCGGTCAATTATGGGGGATATTTTCGGGCAAAAAGTGAAATTGGCATTGGCGTTTACGGACTTGCCGATTATTCATCTTCTTCGTTGCAAACCAATTATGGCGGTTTATTTGAATCGAACGGAGAACATGGTACTGGCGCCAGGGGTATAGCTACCGGTGCTGATGGCTGGGGCATCAGTGGTGAGGCTGTGAACGGAATTGGTGTACATGGCGAAGGGGGCGGAGACAATGGAATTGGCGTTTATGGCCATTCCTTTGGGGAAGAAGGTTGCGGTGTGAAAGGTGTAGCTCTTTACAGTTCATCTTCTGCCCAAAATAATTATGGTGGTTATTTTGAATCGCGGGGCCGATTGGGGCGGGGCGTATATGCATCGGCAACCGGTGAATACGGGCGCGCTGTCTACGCAATATCTACAGGAGAAAACGGCTACGGCATCACAGCATATTCCGACAATATTGCCGGTTATTTCGGGGGCAATGTATCCGTGGTGGGGACCTTATCCAAATCGGCCGGTTCCTTTAAAATTGACCACCCCGATGATCCCGGAAACAAATACCTGCAACACTCGTTTGTCGAATCGCCCGACATGATGAATATCTACAACGGAAACATTATTCTCGACAACGCGGGTGAAGCCATCGTGGAATTGCCTGCTTATTTCCGTTCGCTGAATATCGATTACCGGTATCAGCTTACTGCTATTGGTGCTCCTGGCCCAAATCTCTATATTGCTGAAGAGATCAACAACAACCAATTCAAAATTGCCGGTGGCAACCCCGGCATGAAAGTCTCCTGGCAGGTCACCGGTATTCGCAACGATGCCTATGCACGCAATCATCGTATAGAAGTGGAGATTCAAAAAACAGAAGAGGAAAGGGGAAAATATCTTTTCCCGGAAGAAAACAACCAACCAAAATCACAAGCAATTGATTTTGATGAATATCAAAACATAATCAATCATATTCAAATAAGTGAACCTGAAAAGAGAAGATAGAAAGCGAATGAAACCTATACTAACTTTTATTGTGCTAATCCTGACTGGCACAGCAGGAAGTGCGCAACAGGTAGTTGCAAGTTCCGGGAACACAGTAACGGCTGATGTTTACACACTTGACTGGACCCTTGGCGAACCTGCGATTAATACGTTCACGGGTTCAAACCTTATTCTGACCCAGGGCATGCATCAGGCAAAACTAATTGTATCATCAATAAATGAAATTAGAATTCAGGGGCTTGAAATCAGCATTTATCCAAACCCGGTTGAATGCTATCTGGAACTGAAAGTGAAAAAATTTGATGGTTCTAACCTGAATTTCAGTTTGAATGATCAGAATGGCCACACGCTGTTAAACAAAGTAATGGAGCACAATATTGAGCAGGTTGATATGCAGGGCCTTCCGCCGGGGGTATATATTTTAAACCTATTTCCCAAAAATAACCTTTGGCAAAGAACTTATAAAGTTGTAAAGAATTAGAACAGTTTGTCAATTCATTATAAACCGATATCCCTTGAAGCAATACAAATGTGTATGTTATGAAAAAAGTATCTTATTTCAATAGCTTCACAACCTCCTCAATTGCAAGGTCATGGTCGAAATCCAACACTATATCGGCCTTCATGTACCATTTCTCACGGTTGGTAAGGGTTTCATGAATAAAAGCAATCAGCTCTTCTTCCGATTTTCCTTTAATCAGCGGTCGTTCGGTCTTCGACTGCAGCAAGCGTTCGGCAAGTATGCGGGGTGTGCCCCTTAGGTATACCGATTTGCCGGAGCGTTTTATGACCTCTATATTATCGAAGAAACAGGGAGCGCCGCCACCTGTGGCTATTACTACGTTTTCGAATTCCGAGACTTCGTGCAGCGCTTTTTGTTCAGCTTTGCGAAAACCCTCTTCACCAACTGTAGCAAAAAGTTCGGGAATAGTTTTGAAATTGCGTTTTTCGATGTAGGTGTCCAAATCGATAAACTGCATGCCTAAGGCTTCTGCAAGCCCATTGCCTACAGTCGATTTTCCACTCCCCATGTATCCGATCAGGTAAATTCGCATAACAGTTCAGGTTTAAAACAGCGACATTTGGTTGGGATTTTCGTCTTCGCGGCTTTCACCACGGTCAATTTCGAAAGGAATGTCGTCGACAGGCGGTACAACTCCCTGTTCCGGTGTTTCTTCCTCAAGGGGCGGTTTCTGATCGTTCTCGTCTTTTACAACGGGTTCAATTTCCTTGATGTTATCTACCTGGAAATTGGTGAGCCTTTTACCTTTAGCTTTGAAAGATTTGATTCCAATGAATTCTGCGACCTCAATAATTTCGTTTTCCCGGTCGCTGT
>JAFGEV010000133.1 GCA_016931385.1 Prolixibacteraceae bacterium | reverse complement strand
TGGAAAAACATACCGGGTTGAAGTAAGCCATCCCGGTTATGATGATGTGAACTGTGAAACGACCATCCCATTACCAACGAAAATCCTTAATGTCGATACAACAAACGTGGAATTAAGTTATTACATTCCCGTGCGGTTAACATTTAAGGATTCTACGGATTTTAATAATTATTACAGAATTTTTGTCAGAGCAAAATGGGGCAGTTTAGTAAGCGACTATGGCGATGCACAGAATGATACAGTAATTGTTTATACAAAAACTTTTGGGGAGCTTGATACGGATGATGTTCTTATCAAGGGCGTTACCAGTAGAGAGTCAGACAAATATATGGTTGGATCACCCGAAAACAATTACAATATTTTTACCGACAAAACCATAAACGGACAGGAATACACCATTACATTTACAATACCGGGTATAATGCTTCGGAAATTTGGTAAATCAAAATTTCAACCTGAAAGAGGCGAGTTCTATTTTGTAGAAATAGAGCTTCAGTCAATTTCGCCCGACGAATACCTGTACCTTTCAACAATAAACAGTTACTTTTTTTATGGTTATGATATGCTATCCGAGCCTGTGATGGTCTATTCCAACATTGAAAACGGGGCAGGCATTTTTGCTGGTTATGCTGTAGATCGTTGTGTGCTTTCCGAAGGTGAATATCCTAAAGAAGGAATCAAATATGTTTATGATATAAAATAGTTAAGCCTCATAATTTTCATGCAATTCAAATGGTTGGCTTTTTATTAGAAAGTCTTCTGAATTACCGTTAATGGATTTAATCAACGATCAGCCAAAAACAATTTACTCCAATTACCCCCTGCTTTAACCCAACACCTTCAATAAATTATTTATGGAAACAAACTATACCTTCATCATCAATACAAACATGTTAATAAAAAACCAAGAAAAAAACTATAAAATATGGGGGGGGGTAATAAAATATTTTGCTTATGTTTGGGTTATTCTTACAGAATCCACCTGATACCCATGAGAAACGTGCATGAAATAGTTTTTCAAAACAATGCAATTCTGCAACTTATAAACAGGCCTGCCTATGGGCTGAGTTCCCGAATTATTAAATCAAATCATTGTTGCCCGGTAAAAGTATCTACAATTGGGCTAAAGTCTTCGTCATTAGTGGTTTTCAATTGCCCCGGGCTTATCCCGAATTATTCGGGAGGGGTTAATGAACCGCAACTTCGAATTGGGGCTTTAGCCCAACTTAACAACCATGTATTTAGTCAGATATTCCAATATCTTTTTATGTTTTTGGGCTTTTACCAAACACTATTTAAAACAAATATGAAAGGAGGTATTGCCGTGACCTGACTTTATCACGTTTTGGATGCTGCCAGGCAGCAGGCCAAAGTTTGCTATTCCTTTAAACAGTCATACAAAAAGCAACCTCACCACCCCATACAAGTTTCCAGCCGGTACGTTGTGATGAGGTTTAATTAAACAAAAGTTTAACCACACAAATTTAGAAAAATGAAAACGAAAATTATTGTATTTGTATCATTATTATGTATTATGTCAATCTTTCAGGCATGTACCGATATTTCAGAAGATTTTACTCAAACAAGGAATCCAGATATTGAGTACAAAGAATTAACGTCCGAAGAGGTAGCTCTTAAAAACCAATTGGCAGAAACAGCAAAAATAGTTGCTGAAATTGCAGGAGACGAGGAAGTACTAAATGAAATTGTGGCAACGATAAAAAGTCAGCCTCGGATAATGGAAGACCGTGTAAAATTTGCCGATTTAATGAGCACGGAACAAAAACTCAAATCAGAAAATACTGATATCGTTACGGGAAAATTTGCTGCTGCATTTGTAAGAAAGCTGAATTTTTCAGGATTAAAATCTGCCGGTACGTTAATTGAAAACCTTACCTCGCAGGGAGTTGAAGTATACATCCCATACCCGATTGAAGATTACCCCAAAGGGACCGAGATTGTTGTAACATCAACCCCTTTGGATAATGTAAGTGAGAATATTGGATATTTTGCAGGGGATACTGAGAAGACTATCATTGCAAATCAGGAACTTACAGAGTCATTGCCATTAATAATAATAACACCATCTGTTATTAGCTCGGAAGAAATTGCCAGTTATAGTGAAGAAAGTTCAAATAAAATTGGTTTGAAAAGTGTTAATATTGATCCTTTGTCGGTCTGGGATAATGAAAATTATAAATTCAGAATCTATCTTGATTACGTTTATATTAAAGAGGATTATGTAAACACTATATTTGAGCCGGAAGGGAATATACATTACTTGACAGGAACAGTATCATTTAATAGTGCAAACTCTTCAATTACGAACAATTCAACTGCGAATGAAGTTCATTACAGCCGAAGATTTCCAAGGAAATACGAACGATGGGCACAATTAGGATGGGGAATTGGAATGTTTCCCATTGACCAACTATTTATTCCAGACTGGCATCCAGGAATGACAAGCACTACTTGGGCATTTTTTATGGATCTGCCAACCAAAACAATTGTAAATTCAACAACGCTTACAGCAGAAATGTTGCAAAAAATTACTGTGCCACTTCCTCCAATAAATTTAGAAATTGATCCTAAAGGTTCTATTTCAAATACTGTATCAAAAAGTATTACTTTTGGTGACTATTTATATGGTAGTTTCCCATTTTCAAGATCTGATTACAAAGATTTTTACAATGAATCTGATGTTTGGAGCCAAGCTCATGGAGATGGTTGGGTGCAAATATCTGATGGGGGTTGGAGACCTGTTAGAGAAGTTACAGGTGAATTTTATTTTGTAACACACTGTGAAGTAACGTCCAGATAGTTAGCTTGGGAGGTAATGAGTCCTTCTCACTACCTCCCATTTTCTTAAAAAAAGTTAGTATCCAAATATAAATTTCTGAAATAGTGATTTATAATTCTTAAGATTTATAGAACTATGAAAAAATCAATTACAATTCTCTTTCTGCTAATTACAGTTTTTACCTTTTCGCAAAAAAACGAAATACTCATGCTCCCCGGTATTACGACCAACCAGTTTTGGTACGATCAGGGAGCTGTCTTCCAATTCAAATACGAAAGGGAAATCGTTAAAACCATAAACTTTCAGGTTGGTTTGCGGTATCACAATGAAATTAGACAGGAAACATTAGACGGTTTATCTTTATGGATACAATCGGTATTCAATTCGTATAAGCTCGATGCTTCTATCCTGGTTATCCCTATCAATAAAGAACGTTTTAAACTGAAAACGGGAATTGGTTTTGATATCGGGGTGTCAAATTATTATTGGGCTGCAAGGGGAAGGACTATAGAAGATTGGGACGTTGATGAAAACGATGTGGCTTATAGAAGGGATTACACATTCTGGCAATACGATATTGACCGGATTGCAGATATTGGCGCACACTTTATCCTCCAGGGAAATTACTATTTCAAAAACAATCTGTTTATAACCGCCCAGGTTTTGTATAACTACGTTTTCGACGATGAAGTGGCCAACCCGGAATACAGCAAAACACTTTACCGCAATTCGCCTATTTGCCTTTCGGCAGGAATGGGATTCCGTTTTTAAATACTTAAAAATTTTCAACATGAATAAACTGAAAATATTACTTGCTGCATTTATTTTTATGCTGATAGCAGTGAGCCTGAAAGGGCAAAATACCGAAGGGAAAATTATCCCGTTTTTAAAAACCGGCTACGGTTATTTCAACGATGAGTTAATGATCGAAGGCAATGTCCTTTCAAGCGAAATCGGCATTAAAATGAAAAACAATTACCTGTTTTCACTGAAAATTAACTTTGCCGATGCCGTTAATGACAAGGCTTCATTTGTTGATATGCCCACTAACTGGGACTTCAACTTTATTTATTCATTTAAATGGGCCAGCCTGAACATGGGTTACGATTTCAGGACTAAAAACCAACATCATTCGTTCATCCCCATGCTGGGCATTTACTATTCCAGCCAACTTGTTACCTATCCTCTTGGTACTGATGACGGGGGATTGGAACTTAAAAAAGACAATCTGGAAACGGTTGGTATTGAAATTTCGTTGCAATACCTTTACAATTTCAAAAATGGGATATCCGTTGGTTTGAATGCATCAGGTTGTTTGGCTTACCAGTATGGACCGGTATATTTTACAGCAATGCCCGTGGTGTGTTTCAGTCTTTTTTGATTTTTCAGGAAAAAGTTGTTCAGTTTAATTATAACTTTTCTTATTCAGTCTGCTAAAGCTGAAGGCAATTCATTGTATTGTCTTCTTGTTTATGAGTTGCCCCCGGGTATACACACACGGATTATATTTGCATACCCTATTTACGGGCTTCATTACAATTTTTACCACCCCCAATTGAAGATTATCCTAACCTTAACATTTGAAAACAACTACTTTCAACGTGGTATTTTGTAAATTAGCCTGATGTATTTTTGTTTCAGAAAAAAACAATAGCTTTTTTATGAACCACAACCTGGGCAAAATTGCCGATATGCTTCTCGACACCGGGGCAATGCTGATGCAGGCAGGCGCCAACACGGGAAGGATACGCATTACAATAAACCGGATTGCGCACTCCCTTGGATACAATGTGGAACTTTTCATTACCCACCGTGCATTAATGCTAAGTGTGATTGACGATGACGGGGGCCATTACACCAGCAAACTGAAACGTACACCGCCGCACGGTGTCAATTTTAAAATCCTGTCGGGAATTAGCCGCATGAGCTGGAAGGTTGAAGAGCAGGACTGGACCCTCGAACAAATCAACACCGAACTCGACCGTTTGAGAAACCTGCCGCATTATCGCCGCTGGCAGGTTTTACTTTTTGTAAGCCTTGCCGGCGCAGCTTTTTGCAGGTTGTTCGGGGGAGGTTTAATTGAAATGGGGACAGCATTTCTGGCAACTTGTGCCGGTTTATTCATCAGGCAGGTAACGGTTAAAAAGAAATTCAACCCTTACATTTGTGTGTTGTTTGCATCGGCCACGGCTTCGCTTTTATCGGGACTGGCCGTGAAGTTTTCGATTGGCGCCAAACCCGAACTGGCTTTTGCGACATCGGTGCTTTTCCTTATTCCCGGGGTGCCGCTAATAAATTCGTTTACCGACCTCATTGATGGAAACATCTCTACAGGTATTGTGAGAGGGGCCAATGGCCTGCTTATCGCTTTTTCAATTGCCCTGGGTTTACTGGCTGCAATGGTAATTTATCACATTTAAAGCATGGAAATACTGCAAATTATCGAAAAAGGATTTTGGTCGGGGATAGCAGCCCTTGGATTTGCCGTTCTATTTAACGTGCCGGTTCGCACGCTTTTTGCCATTTGGATGCTTGGTGCAATTGGCGGAATAATGAAATTCTTTATGGTCGATTTTTGGGGATTGAACCTGATACTTGCTTCATTCATTGGGGCTACAGCAATTGGTATTGTTAGCATTCCTTTGGCACATAAAATACATTCACCTCCCCTGATCTTCTCAATCCCGTCTGTAATTCCGATGGTGCCTGGGGCGTTCTTTTACCGGATGATGCTTGGGCTGATCAAAATTTCGGCACACACCAATGAAACAGGTATGGGCGAAGTGCTTGCGGAGACTGTACAATATGGCCTGAAGGTTACTTTTATTCTTTTATCGCTGGCCGTGGGCGTGGCTGTTCCGATGTTGATTACAAGGAAGGAATCGGCAAAACGGATCAAAATCAAACTTTAAGTTTATTTTTTCAATTATCAGTGATAATTTTGTTACCAAAATCTAAAAATTTCATATAACAGATATGGGCATTTCATATATTCAGCACAAAGGCAAAAAAATCATGTTCTGCGATTATTCGCAGTGCAAAACCAAAGAAGAAACCATTCAGGTGCTTGGCATGGCGAGAGAGGAATATTTAAAAACGGATGAAAGTTTCCTTGTGCTGAACGATTTCTCGGGAGGAGTTGTCAGCAATGAGTTCATGGAAAAGGCTAAACAATACGGAAAAGAACTTTTTGATGCCCGTACACCAAAAACTGCATCAATTGGGATTTCCGGTATGAAAAAAGTTTTCATTTCAACCTATAACCTCTTTGTGAAAAACAAGCTCTCTATTTTCGAAACGAAAGCTGAAGCGCTTGATTTTCTGGTAAAATAAGAGATCGAAATTTTTATCTGGTGGAAGTTTCAGTTCAAACACAAAAGATCAAACAAAAAGCCCTTTCACTTGGCTTCCAGGCCTGTGGTATTGCCAGGGCAAGAAGGCTTGATGAAGAAGAAGCCGGTTTAAAAAATTACCTCGAATTGAACTACCACGGCGAAATGGCTTACATGGCCGGCCATTTCGAAAAACGGCTCGATCCAACCCGTTTAGTTCCTGGCGCAAAATCGGTGATTGTCGTATTGCTGAATTATTTCCCAAAGCAAATCCAAAGCGGCGAAAACATCCCTGTTGTTTCAAAATACGCATATGGAAAAGATTATCATGAGATAGTCAAAAACAAACTTCAGGAACTATACTTATTTGTTCAGAAAGAAATTGCACCTGTAACCGGTCGTTTCTTTACCGATTCGGCTCCGGTTCTGGAACGTGCCTGGGCTGTTCAGGCAGGACTTGGGTGGATTGGCAAAAACGGGTTGCTGCTGAATAAAACACTGGGATCGTTTTTTTTCATTGGCGAGTTAATCATCGACCTTGAGCTTGATTACGATGAACCATGCAAAAAAGAATACTGCGGAACTTGCACCCGTTGCCTTGATGCCTGCCCTACCAATGCGCTGGTTGAACCAAAAGTTTTAGATGCCCGCCGGTGTATTTCCTATCTTACCATCGAAAAAAGAGGCAGCATCCCCGAAGAATTCAGGGCTTTGATGCAGGGAAGGATCTTCGGGTGCGACATTTGCCAGGATGTTTGTCCCTGGAACCAGAACCTCAAACCGCATAATGAAGAAGCATTTAATCCTCCTCAATTTTTATTGCAGATGACTGATGACTACTGGAAAAACCTGGATGAAAAGGAATTTGAAAAACTATTTGAAAAATCACCTGTTATTCGGGCAGGTTTTCACAAGCTGAAATCAAACATTGAGTTTGTAAGCCGTATGAACGATTGTTAAATAAAAATTATATTGTCACGTTTAGAAAACCTTTCTTTATAAATTGCGTTTTACATTATTGGTTAAGCAACAATTGCATGAGAAATACAATACTTATTATCAGTTTTCTGCTTTTTTCACCTGCATTTTTGATGGGTGTGAACAAATACTCGGTCAGTGGATCGGTAAAAGATGCATCTACGGGCGAAGACCTCATTGGCGCCACAGTATATGTAAGGGAAATACAACTTGGAACAACCACAAACAGTTACGGATATTATACGCTTTCGTTAACTCCGGGAATATATACTTTCGAAATTTCGTTTATTGGTTACAAAACTTACCGTTTTACGAATGCTATTGATAAAGATTTTAAGCAGGATATTAAACTGGAACCCAAATCGGAAGAAATTGGCGAGGTGGTTGTAAGTACCGAAGCGCCCAATCAAAACATTATAGGCGTTGAAATGGGTACAGTAAAACTCAACCCGCAAATAATAAAGGTCATTCCTGTATTGTTTGGTGAGCAGGATGTTTTAAAAACCATCCAGCTTTTACCTGGGGTTTCTTCAGCAGGTGAAGGCAACACGGGATTTTTTGTCAGGGGCGGACAGGCTGACCATAACCTGGTCTTGCTCGATGATGCCCCGGTGTTCAGCCCATCACACCTTCTGGGCTTCTTTTCGGTTTTTAATTCCGATGCCATTAACGATGTGAAACTTTATAAAGGGGGTGTACCTGCCAATTTCGGTGGCAGGGCTTCTTCGGTTCTTGATGTGCACATGCGCGAAGGCAATTCCGAACGTTTTTCAGCCAGTGGGGGGCTTGGGCTTATTTCGAGCAGGCTTACCATTGAAGGTCCGATAGGAAATAACGGCAGTTCTTTCATGCTTTCGGGCCGCCGTACTTATGCCGATCTGTTCCTGGTTTTTGCCGAAAACGAACAACTACGCGAAAGCCAGCTTTATTTTTACGACCTGAACCTTAAAACCCATTTCGAACTTGGCCAGAACGACCGTGTATACCTTTCGGGTTATCTTGGCCGCGATGTGTTAAGCGCCAGTATGTTTGGTTTCGACTGGGGCAATAGAACAGGGACACTGCGCTGGGCACATGTGTTTTCTCCAAAATTGTTCAGCAATACTTCCGTCATTTTAAACGATTACAGTTACAAAACCACTGCCGATATCGACTTTTCATTTAATCTTGATGCTGGAATAATAGGCAGGACTCTGAAACAAAATTTCACGTGGTACCTGAATAACAACAATACCATGATGTTTGGCGCCGAACTGAACCAGTATGTATTTAAGCCAGGCAGCCTCAGTCTTGTTGATCTGGAAGGCGAAGAACAAAACTTCAGTTTAGCTCAAAAAAACGGGCTTGAAAGTGCATTTTATCTTTCAAATGAACAAAAAATTGGCAACTACCTTACCCTTGGCTACGGATTACGGGTTTCAAATTTTGCACGTATGGGGCCATCAACCGAGTATATTTTCAATGATAAAGGAGAAGTAACCGATTCGATGGTTTACCAAGAATCAGAATGGTTTAGTCCCTTTTGGAACTGGGAACCCAGGTTAAATGTAACATTTATTATTAATGAAAATACAAGCATTAAGGCAGGTTACAACCGAATGTCGCAGTATATTCACCTTCTTCAGAATTCAACTGCCGGAACACCCATTGACTTTTGGACACCCAGTTCGGCAATAGTTAAACCACAGATTGCTGATCAGGTCAGCCTCGGTTTCTTCAGAAATCTTGAAAACCATAAATACCAGCTTTCTGCCGAGATATACTACAAGGATATGCAAAACCAGATCGATTATAAAACCGGAGCATCAATCCTGTTGAACGATCAGGTTGAAAAAGAACTTCTCTTTGGGAAAGGTAAAGCTTACGGCCTTGAATTGCTTGCCGAGAAAAAAGAGGGCAAACTGACCGGTTGGATAGCATACACCTTGTCACGCTCGCTTAGGCAAATCGAGGGTATTAACCGGGGTAACTGGTACCCAGCCCGGCAGGACCGCACACACGACCTGGCCATTGTGGCTATGTACAGGCTCAATTCCCGATGGACATTTTCAGCAAACTGGGTATACTACACCGGAAACGCGGTAACATTCCCGGCAGGAAAATATTACATCGACGGACGGGTTGCAAAACTTTTTACAAGCCGCAACGGTTACCGCATGCCCGATTATCACCGGCTTGATGTTGGGGCTACCTGGACGCTTCCTTCGCGGAAGAATTTCTCGTCGGAGCTTAACTTTTCAGTTTACAATGCTTATGCGCAAAAAAACCCGTATTCCTATATTTTCCGCGAAGACCGCGATAACCCTGGCCAAACCAGGTCGACCATGATCTACCTGTTTTCGGCAGTGCCATCAATCAGCTGGAATTTTAAATTTTAACAGAATGAGAACCATGATAGTATTTAAGAAAATATATAAGGCAGCTATGGTGCTCACCACCTTTTTCCTCTTGGCCTGCGAGGAAGAAGTGGTACTCGACCTTGGCGATATTGATAAGAAACTTGTGGTTGAGGCCGTGTTGTCGAATTATGGCTCTTTGGCCAGTGTATCATTGTCATACAGTAAAAGCTTTTATGATTCGCTAGCTTTCGATAAGCTGACCGATGCATCAGTTGAGTTACAAACAGAAGCAGGTGAAAGTGAACAATTGACATTATTACCCGATGGGATTTTTTATACACAAAAGCTGCAGGCAGAATATGGAAAAAAATACACCCTGAAAATTGAGACTGAAGGCGAAATGGTTACAGCTGAAACCATTTTGCCAAAACCGGTTGAAATTAAAAGGGTACAGTTTATCCCAAGCCCTTTCGAATTTAATGGTGATAGTATGAATGCAATTGTTTATGCCGATGATATAACGGGAGAAGACAACTTCTTCAGGATGTATATTTATAAGATTGGGCAAAAACGCCCACGCCTGCAATATTTTACCACCGATGAACTTAGCTCAAACGGTGAAATCCAGATGCCCGTTTATTTCGAAAACTTCTGGTTTGGCGATACAGTTATTGTTGAACTGATGCATACAACAAAGGAAGTGTCGGAGTATTACAGCGGCCTGGGCAACAATACCGGAGGTTCGTTCAACTCAATTGCCCCGGGCAATCCGGTAAATAACCTTCCCGAAGATGTGCTCGGCATTTTTGCTGCTTATGCATATGATATTGATACAATTGTTGTGCAGGGGTTTCCGGCTTTTTAATATTACCTGTTTGATTTTTAAATATTTTTCCCGACAATAACTTTAAATTATCCTGATATTTTAAACCATCACTTTAAATTATCATGTATATTCGAAAGCAGAATTTTGAAAGTTTCAGAAGAATATCCGGTCAAAACGTTATTATTGCTTACAAACGATCCTTTCCCGAGGCAAATGGGCAACGTATTGGTTTTACCCTGGAAAAACTTTTTGGAAAAATTGTGGGCCGGGGAAATCATTGGATAAAACGGATCGAATTCCTCGATAAGTATTTCAATGACCTTTAAACCAATATTAATGAATATTGTAGGCCTTTGGTTTTCGGGGATAAATCTTTCTTCTTACTTTTGTTAGGCGAATGATTACAATAACCTAAATGTAAGTACCAATGAGATCAATATTTTTTGTTTTAACTGTAACCATACTTTCAATGATAAGTTGTACCATGCATACAGAGAAAGAAACCGATGTAACAGATGATTTTCAGTATACTGTTGAGCAGTTTGCCGATATACGCATTTTGCGTTACCCTGTTCCTGGTTTCGATGAACTGACCCTGAAGCAAAAAGAACTGCTTTACTATTTGTCGCAGGCTGCCATTGAAGGGCGCGACATCATTTTCGACCAGAACAACAAGCATAACCTGGCCATAAGGCGTACCCTTGAGGCTATATGGGAAAATTACAAAGGCGACCGCACTACCGATGAATTTAAAGCTTTTGAAGTATATCTGAAAAGGGTTTGGTTCTCGAATGGCATACACCACCATTATTCAACCGAGAAGTTTGAACCCGGTTTCAGCAAAGAATATTTTCAAAACCTTATCGCCGAAATCGGCGAATCGGAATTTCCTGTTAGCAAAGATGAAATCAACAATACTTTGGTTCCTGTTATGTTCGATCCGGATATTGATGCCAAACGTGTAAATCAAAATGAAGGCGATGACCTTATAGTTACTTCGGCCAATAATTATTGGGGCGATGCCATTACCCAGGCCGAGGCTGAAAGCTTTTATGAAGCAAAAAGGGATCCCGCTGATCCTGAACCAATCTGGCACGGACTAAACAGCAGGCTCGAAAAAGAGGAAGGCGCTTTGGTTGAAAAAACGTGGAAAGTTGATGGTGTATATTCTGCTGCTATCGAAAAAATTGTTTTCTGGCTTGAAAAGGCGCTTGCAGTTGCTGAAAATGAACAGCAAAAGCAGGTAATTGAATACCTTGTTGACTATTACAAAACCGGCAACCTGCGAACCTTCGACAAGTATAACATTGCCTGGCTGGCTGACCAGCAGTCACGCATCGATTTCGTAAATGGTTTTATTGAAACCTACGGCGACCCACTGGGCATTAAGGCCAGTTGGGAAAGCGTGGTGAACTTCAAAGATGTTGAGGCAACCAAACGTACCGTGATTATCAGTGACAATGCACAGTGGTTTGAAGACCATTCGCCGGTTGATCCACGTTTCAAAAAAGAAGAAGTAAAAGGCGTTACGGCCAAGGTGATTACCGCAGCGATGCTAGGTGGCGACTGTTACCCGGCCACCCCTATTGGCATTAACCTGCCCAATGCCGACTGGATAAGGAAAGAGTATGGTTCGAAATCGGTTACCATCGAAAACATCACCTTAGCCTATGATAAGGCGGCACAAGGCAACGGGTTCCTCGAAGAATTCTGCTATTCGAATGATGAAATTGAACTACAGAAAAAATACGGCTTTATTGCCGATAACCTTCATACCGATATGCACGAGTGCCTGGGACACGGCTCGGGGCAACTTTTGCCCGATGTGAATGGCGATGAGTTGAAGGCTTACGGGGCAACCATCGAGGAAGCTCGCGCCGACCTGTTTGCCCTTTACTATATTGGCGATGACAAAATGGTTGAACTGGGCCTTCTGCCTGATGGAGATGCATACAAGGCAGCCTACGACGATTATATTCGTAATGGCTTGATGACTCAACTCACACGCATAAAGCTGGGCGACAATGTTGAGCAAACCCACATGCGCAACCGCCAGCTAATTGCACGTTGGGCTTACCTGAACGGGTTTGAAGGAAATGTGATTGAAAGGGAAGAAAAAGGAGGGAAAACCTATTTTGTAATTAAACATTACAAAAAGCTACACGACCTGTTTGGCGAATTACTGGCCGAGGTGCAGCGCATAAAATCGGAAGGCGATTACGAAGCAGCCAAAAACCTGGTTGAATATTATGCTGTAAAAATTGAACGCGACCTTCATAAAGAGGTACTTGAACGTTACGAAAAGCTGAACCTTGCTCCATATAGCGGTTTTGTTAACCCGGTTTACATTGTTGATAAGGACAGTGCCGGAAATATAACCGGTGTTAATCTTGATTTTTCGGAAGGTTATGCCGAACAAATGATACGCTACTCGAAAGAACACTCGTGGCTGCCTGTGTATAATTAAATTTCAAATTCCATCCCTTTTATTTCAGGAAGGTTGTTTAGGGATATTATGATATTTATATTCAGAGGCTGTCTCTTGTTTTCTTTTTATACAATTTGTTATTTACCAATAACTTTACGCACTGAAAGGGCATCTGATTTATTATAAACTGATCAAGCTGTGCCCTCAGTTTGCTTTGTTTTGGCTATCAATTACCCAAGAAGTGGTTGCTGCGCTTAGCCAAAGTATTGCCTTGGTCTGAAATGACAGGGCTCCATCTTTTATTTCAAGGTAAATTCAAGAGTGTTCGGCTTTTTTCCTTCATTTCTTTTTCAAGCTGTTTGGCCTGCCCGTTGGTAAGTTCATTCATCAGTTTTTTAAAACCGCGGCCATGGTTCATTTCTTTTGTATGGGCCAATTCGTGAAGTATTAAATAATCGATAAGGTGGTCGGGCAGGCGCATCAAATGAAGGTTCAGGTTAATGTTTCCTGCCGAAGAGCAGCTACCCCATTTGCTTTTAAGGTTTTTAATGAAAACTTTATTGAACGAAAAACCGTGTTTTTCTGCCAAATCAAAAACCCGACGAGGCAAATAGATTTTTGCTTCATCGCGGCATACTTCAGTAACAACCCTTGAAATAAACTTCTGAACACGTTCTGAATAGATATCCTCGGCAGAAGGAACAGTGAGCACAACTTTGGTTTTATCCAATACTGCCTGAAGTTTCCCTCTGGGGACTTTTGAAATATGAATTGTTCGGAACTTTGTGGGTATTACTTCACCTTCAGCAAAGGTGATTTTTCGTTCAGCAATTTTCTTTTGCTGCTTTTTTATCCACTCGATATGATCGAGTATAAAATTTACAACTTCCTTACCATTGGCATACCAGGGATGGGTTACCTGCACGATGCCTTCGGGTTTAATACGCATCGAAATGTTTTTCGCTCCCTTGCGGCGGGTAATGTTTACCTGGCCGATACCTTCGTGGTAAAAAGTTTTTGTGCTCAATTTTTACTACGGTTTTTTTACAATTGTAATAATTTATTTAGTCAAATAAGTCATTCCTGGTTAAAATCGACCAGAGCTTTTTCCTTAAACAATAATATCAGGTTTTACATGTTTATTTATGAAACAAATAAAATATTCCATAAAAAATAAGATGAAAACGCTAAAAGTTTTTACGCTTGTTCTTGTTTTGATTTTAATGAAATTTACTGTTAGGGCTTCGGAGAAATTGTATCCCTCTCCAAAAGCTCCCGGGGCAAAATTGGAATATCCTTCATGTGTAAGCCTGGCCGCTTGGTTAGGGTTTCACTATTCTGAAGGATTTGATATAAGCATAGCAGGAGGTTCACCTATGATTAAAATCAATCACTTTATTAGCCCTCAACTCGAACTTGAAACACACCTTTTGACTGATTTCAAATATATTTATTACCATGCTTTTGGCCCCAAATATCATTTTTTGCCTATTGGTTCAGGAAAATGTATTACCCCATATATAGGTTTATTGATGGGATCAGAAAATGGTTTAGGTTTTGTAGAATTGCCTGTTGGTTTCAATTTCATTTACAATAAAAGGATAAATGCATCAATAGGATTAATGACGTATTCATACATGTACGACATACCACGCTTGTTTGAGCCCACATGGAATAACAAGTTCCCCTGGGATGTATTCCTCGGGATTTTTGAACTTACCATAGGGTGGCGGTTTTAGCTCCCTCGTAATTCCGCTATCAGATTCAATCTGTCATTTATTTCTTTAACCAATTCTTCTCTTTGATATTGGTTGGCAATACGCATGGTTTCTTTTACAACAGAAGTTTCCCGGTTAACCAGTCTGTTGTAACTGTCGATAAAATCGGGGCCAAGGCCAAGATAGAAGTTTATTTTATCGAAACTTTCAGAAGCTATCGTGTTAAGAATGATGTCTCCTTTCTCATTTAATTCGTTTTGATAGTAAATGGTTGAAGAAAAAACATCATAATACGAGGTATTATACATACCTAATGGCAGTACTTCATATAACCGGTCGATAACTTCGCTTGCTTTTTCAGCTTTTCCTTCCCTGACCAGTTTTTCGGCCAAACGATAAAATGTATTTTTTATCTGTACAATTTCGGTAGTTTTCTGAAGGTTTTCATCCACAAAAATATCCGGGTCGTTCAAATTGCCCCATACAAACTGGTCCATAATTCTTTTATATAGCAAATCACTATCGATTGATGGATCGGCAGTATTGCTTTCAATTGGCAAAAACCTGTAAGCAAAACCTTCGTGCTGAAGGTATTTTTTTAATTTCAGGTTCATGGTTTGCACTACGCTCAGGTCGAAATAGATTGGCCGTTCCCAGTTGTTATTGGCCAGCATATCTAATATGGCCAGGTCGCTTTTCGACACAAACCGCGATGAGATTTCAAAAACAATTGAATCGACAATCTGATCTGCTTTTTCTGTTGGAACAGTATTGGTTTCGAGTACCTTTTGCTTGTCGACAGTTATTTTAACCAATTTCGACGGGAAAAAATCGTAAGCCCCACCACCCTGGGTTTGCAGTTTTGTGCGGAGGTCGTCGCTCAATACAATATTCAGCAAAGTCGATAATTCAACCGGCCGTTTAATATCTTCACGCACAAATATGGAATTCCGGTTGTTGAACTCGTATTTTTCCTGATCCATGGTTATGGGTAACGGATCGGAGTCATACACTTTTTGTTTCATCTGATCGATGTACCAGTCACCGTTGAGCAGGGTAACGTTGCAAATGCGCACATCGGGCCGGCAGTTTTCAACATCTTGTACATACCACAAGGGGAAGGTATCGTTATCGCCGTAAGTAAAAAGGATCGCATGCTTATCGCACGAATTGAGATAATTTTTTCCCAGGTCGCGGGCAACAAAGCGCCCCGAGCGGTCATGGTCGTCATAGTTTTCGGCAACCAGCAAAACAGGAACGATGCATGATAATATTATAGCAGGTATAAAAGCTTTCTGTTTCAGCAATTTTTGCAGAAGCTGGTTGATGCCAATTACACCCAGGCCAATCCAGATGGCAAAAGTGTAAAACGAACCCGCGTAGGCATAGTCGCGCTCACGCGGCTGAAAAGGCGGCTGATTAAGGTATCCAACAATGGCAATGCCGGTCATAAGGAAAAGGACCATTACCACCCAGAAATCTTTTTTATTTTGTTTGAAATGGAATATCAAGCCTATTAATCCTAATAAAAACGGCAACATATAATAACGGTTAGTAGTTTCGGGATTAGCCATTGAATGAGGTTGGTCGCCATTATGGCCCAGCCTCGCTTTATCTACAAACCCAATCCCGGTTAGCCAGTTGCCGTTAAAAATATCGCCGTGCCCCTGGTTATCGTTCTGTCGGCCTGAAAAATTCCACATGAAATATCTTATGTACATGTGGTTGATTTGATAAGAAAAGAAGAAACGCAGGTTTTCTGCAAAAGTTGGAACGTATTCGGTTTTGCCGTTTACATTAACCGGCCGGCCTTCAATTTCACCCCACATTTTATACCCGCTCTCATGGTTGCCCATTGTACTGTACATACGTGGAAAGAATGTTTTAAAACGTTCGTCGTATTTATATTCCGGCTGCCCTTCCATTTTTATGTATTTCCCTTCTTTAGGGAAATAAACAGGTTTGCCTTTTTTGATGCTTACTGCAGGGGCATTAAAATAATAACCGCTAAGCAAAGGTGTAGAGCCGTATTGCGAACGGTTCAGGTATTTCATCAAGGTGTATGCGTTCTCGGGGTTGTTTTCGTCCATTGGCGGGTTGGCCTTCGAACGGATCATGATCACTGCATATGATGAATAACCCATCACTATTAGGGTTACTGAAACAACCAGCAAATTTAGGATAGCTTTCTGTTTTTTATGAGAATATATAATAAGCCCAACCAAAACTGCAATAATAAGCACTATGAAAAACAACAGGCCAGAATTGTACGGCAATCCAAACGAATTGACAAACAATACTTCAAATCGTTGGGCTACAGTAGGTGTTCCCTGAATTATTCCGTACATGATGAACAATATTGCCAGGAATGAAAGCAAAAGAGTAGCGATAATACCTTTGGTTGTTGGTTTGTGTTTTTTGAAATACCATATAAGGGCTATTGCAGGTATTGCCAGCAGGTTCAACAGATGTACCCCAATTGAAAGCCCAACAAGATAGGCGATAAATATGATCCAGCGGTTCGCATGCTTTTCTTCGGCTTCCTGCTCCCAGCGAAGAATTGCCCAGAATACAATGGCTGTAAAGAGTGCAGAGAAAGCATAAACTTCGGCCTCGACAGCTGAAAACCAGAATGAGTCGGTAAAAGCAAAGGCCAGAGACCCGATAATTCCTGAAGCAAGTGCAAGAACCTGAAACCGCAGGGAGTTATCGTTGCCTGAAAAACGCATGGCCAGCCTTACAATGGTCCAGTGAAGGAACAGGATAGTGGCTGCACTAACCAGCGCCGAGAAGGCATTTATAAAAAGTGCTACCTTTTCGGGCGTGGGGGCAAACAGTGAAACTACCCGGGCTATGATCATAAAAAACGGTGCACCGGGAGGATGGCCTACTTGCAGTTTATACGCCGAGGCAATAAATTCGCCACAGTCCCAGAAACTTACCGAGGGTTCAATGGTGAAAAAATAAACAATCAGTGATATTAAAAAAACAGCCCACCCGAAAAGTGTATTGATCAATTTGAAATTTTTCATTGTTTTATCCGAAAGGTTTTCACAAATATAAGGCTTTATGTATTGGGTTTTGAAATTTTAGAAAAAGTTAAGAAATCGATTAAACCTTACAGATACTATGGTATGAAATTTTATTGATGTATTTATTATAAACGGATACCGATTGAAAGATATGAGGTGAAATGATTCTTTTGGCCATTATCATAGAAATAATGCATTATACCAATTCCGATAAAACAATTTCGGGCTGCTGGCAACAAAAAATTTACTCCTGCATCGTAATAAGTAAAATTATTGTTTTCAGTATCTCTTAATAAATTAATGTATGGTTCAACACTGGCTTTCCCATTATTTCTTTCAAGCTCAAAAATCAGGTATCGTATTCCAAGCCCCAAACAGGCTTGATGCTTGTATGTCTGTTCAATGTTGTTCAACATAAAATTTTGACTCAAAACCGGACCTACTGATATTTTGTTCTTGAATTTGTAACCAGCATAAAAGTCAAGAACCAGATTTGTTCTAGACATATCAGTTGAATACAATGAATGCTTATACGATACGTTTGCAGTAAGATGATCAAGAATTGAGATTTTAGTATTTTGGGCAAATACGATATTTCCCAATAAAATAAAAGCTGTGATAAGGAAAAAACGTTTCATGGTAAATAATTTTAGTTATTATGAGATGAATAATTACCATGATAACTAGATTGGTTTCTGAATATTGCATAAGTAATGTTGTTTTTTTATGCACATTTCAGTAAAAAAGATATAATTTTGTGATCCGAAAAAAGATCATTTATCTTTAGAATGTTTAATTTTTCGGCATTGGTTCAGTCCGCCAACCGGCGGATGACAGGCATGAGGTCACTGGTTCTTTTTTATATTGATTCTTTTATGGGTCGTTAGTTCAGTTGGTTCAGAACGCATGCTTGACAGGCATGAGGTCACTGGTTCGAATCCAGTACGACCCACAACTTCATAATTACCCCTGACATGCATTATGTTTATGCCTTATATTCAAGAGAGTTTGATAAAATCTATATTGGGTATTCTACTGATCCCGAAAAAAGGCTAACCTCTCACAACGATCCAATGAACAGGGGCTGGACGAAGAAATTTCAGCCTTGGGATATAGCTTATACCGAAATGTGCAGGTCAAAATCAGAAGCCTTAGTACGGGAAAAACAATTATAAACTTACCAAGGGCGGTTGTTTATCCGTTCATTAATAGAAAATGGACGTTAGCTCAGTTGGTTCAGTCCGCCAGTCGGCGGATGACAGGCAAGAGGTCACTGGTTCGATTCCAGTACGCCCCACAATAAGAGGTTGGCGAAAGTGCCATCCTTTTTTATAATCTAACCCGTCATTTACTTCTTCTCTTTGTTAAAAAGCGTATCCGCCGGGCATCCCAAATCTTTCTGTTTACAATGGTTGCAGGTCATGCTTCCCCTGACAAAACCATTTCCCATAGTGGTTAAAGCCAGAATAAGTACCAATGCAGCTACTATGAAAAAATTGAAATCGATTATTATTAGAACTATTCCAATCACCAAAGGGATTAAAGTAATTAACATGCCCGGGATCATGTCTTTCCATGTCATATTCTTTTTTTAAAAAAAATTAGCCTAGTGCATGGAGCAGAGAACGTTTTATTTTTTGTAAAGAATTCGATTCAAGTGACCGGTTTGCAACCGGAATATCAACTTTTTGCCGCAATTTGATTTCAACAGGAGCCTTGCTGAAAACAACAATTTCATTGCTAAGAAGCAGCGCCTCATCAACATCGTGAGTGACAAAAATAACCGTTCGCCTGTCCGACTGCCAGATACGGGAAAAAGCCTGTATGAGATTCTTTTTAAGGGTAATATCAAGTGCTTTAAGAGGTTCGTCCATTAAAATAATGTCCGATGAATATGCAAATGCCCTCGCAATTGAAACCCGTTGGCGCATACCGCCGCTAAGTTTATTTGGATAGAAATTGGCAAAATCTTCAAGCTCCACAAGTTGAATAAACTGGCCTGTAATTTCTTTTCGCTCTTTTACAGGTATTTCCCTGTTAATAACAAACTCAATATTCCCCTCAACAGTTTTCCAGGGGAGAAGCCGTGGCTCCTGAAAAATATATGAAATGGCCTTATCTTCAAAGCCGATAAGTTCGCCGGTATCGGGCGGGAGAATTTTGCCAATCATATTCAGCAGTGTTGTCTTTCCGCAACCCGAGGGGCCAAGGATGCAGGTAATCGTGCTTTCAGGAAAAACGATATTGAAATCCCGGTAAAGCGTTATGCCGTCATATTCCTTATTTAGTCCTTTAATCTGTAAACTCATTGTTATTTTTTCCAGTTTACAATTTTACGTTCACTCCACCTGATGAGTTTTTCAAAAACGTAGCTGATCACCACAGCTATTATTGTCCATGCAATTACGGCATCGACATTTAAAAAGGTCTGGGCAGCTTGCATTATCGTGCCAATTCCATAGGTGGGTTGGCTCAGTACCTCACCTATTATAATTGCCCGCCAGCCAATACCCATTGCACTTGATGCCCCACTGATGATAAAGGGCATAATGGCCGGGATGTAAACTTCACGGATTATACGCTTATGCCCGATTTTGTAAAACCCAGCCATTTCTGCCAGGCTGCTGTCAACGCTGTTTATCCCGTCTATCACGTTGGTGCATATAAACGGAAACATGGTCAGCATCGCAATAAAAACAGGAACCGAGCCGGGGCTAAGCCAGATGAGAGCCAGCAATATCAGTGCAATTACAGGCACCGATCGGACTGTAACCAGTATGGGCCGTAAAAATGCATTGAAGTTTGCACTTACACCTGCCAGAATACCGAAACCCATGCCAAGGATAAACGATAAAACAAAACCAAAAACACCCCTGAAAATTGTTGTTCCGACAATTGTAACAAAACCCTTTTCTGTAAAAAGTTTCAATACAGTTACAAATGTCTTTTCGGGGTGGGGTACAACAAAATCGGAATCGAAATGCAATGCCAGTAATTTCCATGCGGCCAGCATAACGATAACAGAAGCGATGCTAATGTATTGTTTACTTGTAAATAAAATTTTCATCGGGGATTTTTCCACCAATAATTTCCGGATTTATTTCGTAAAAAATATTCAGGTATTCGTTTATTTGTGGTTCAATATTCTTTGCCATAACAAACCTCAAATGTGAACGCGGTATTGAACTGAGCGCAACTTCATAGTCGGGCAGGATATTATGTTTCACGATAAGTGTTGCTGCTTTTTCAGGGTTCTCATTAACCCATATCGATGAAGCCCTGTATGCATTAATCAGGCTTTTTGTTAATTGCGTATGTTGCTCAATAACTTGTTTTTTGCCTAAAAAAGCAGTTTGGGCCATAGGAATGGTGTGATGTTTATGCCATTCTTCGTTCATGTCAAAGAGTGGTTTTACATCTTCATTTCTTTTCATAACCAGGCTGACCATGGGTTCGGATATAATCCCTATATCGGCTTGTCGGGCTGCAACGGCATTGGCAAGGTCGATGTGAGTTGGGAAGCTGTAATCGAGTGTAACATCTTTATCGGGATCGATGCCGTTTTTAGTTAAAATATATCTAAGCAGGATATCGGGGGTCATACCTTTTGCCATTGAATGAATTTTTTTCCCTTTTATATGTTCCCAATCCTGAATAGTTGAATCGCTTCCAAAAAGATAAAGGGTACCCCACACAGGTATTGCTATTAATTTGTATTCCAATCCTTTGTTGTAGGTTAAGGCTCCCATTGTTAAAGGTAATATGGCAAAATCGGCAGTACCGTCAAGCACCATTTTTCGTACCTGGTTGGGCTCGTTCAGAATTGTAATCCGAATGTTGCTATTTTCAACGCTTGATATACTGTCGATGAGTTTTATCATCCCCATCGAAGAGGGACCCTTCAGGGTAGCAACTGTGATCAGGGTTTCACTTTCCGGTTGGGTTTTCGTGTTGTTGCATGCAGCAAAAAGTATAACAATGGCTATAAATATGTAGTTTTTTATTCTCATAATAGAAGAGATTTAGGCAAAGCTATTAATAATATTTAATGGTCAGCTCAATATAATGATAAATTGTTTTTAACCATTACTTAAATTAATTTTACAGAAAAGTTTTCAAAAAACTGATCGTTTATATTTCTTGATAATTCAGAATCGTTACTTTTGAAACAGAAAAATTGCCTGTTTATTTACTGAGATATCGACAGTTTGTTCTTATCGAAGTTTTTTCAGGCTTATATTAATAATCTAATCCAAAGGTATACTGATGGAAAAGAGAATCGGCACTGCATTAATTCAGATTGAAGACCGCAAAAACGTTCAGCTTTTGAACGACACAATCTCAAAGCATTCAGATATTATATTTGCTCGTCAGGGATTGCCACGCAGCAATGGCCAAAGCATTATATCTCTTGTCCTCGAAGGTACTACCGATCAGATTGGATCCCTTACAGGCCAGCTGGGCCGGATTGAAGGAATACAAGTTAAATCGGTATTATTAAAGAATAGAAACGATGACTAAGAAATGGTTTTTGGCTGCATTATCTGCAGTTATATTCACGATGGGATCCTTTGCTCAGGAGAATGACATTCAGAAAGAAAAAAGTGATACGTCTTCTATAACTGTTCGCAATATCCCGGTAGGCGAAGTTGTGGTTTCGAGCCTCCGTATCGACAGGAAGTTAAAGGAACTTCCTGCTTCAATGGCCGTAGTGGGTGAATACGATTATCAGAAAAATTCATCACTGACACTTTCCCATGTTTTGGAAACTGAGCCAGGTATTACGATGGGCAGCGATGGTGCATGGGCTACAAACATCAATATTCGCGGATTGGGAGAAAGCCGTCTGGTAACTCTTATTGATGGAAACCGCGTTGAAACTGCAACCGATTTAACAGCTTCGCTTAGCATGATTGATGTAAATGATATTGAACGGGTGGAAGTTATCAAAGGTGCACAGTCGTCGCTGTACGGTACAGGAGCCATGGGGGGAATTGTGAATATCATTACTAAAAACAGTCATTTTGCACCTAAACCTTTCTTTTCGGGAAACGCAGTTTCAGGATTTGCTTCAGCCAACAAACTTATAACGGGCCACGCGGCAATTAATGCCGGATCAGAAAACTGGCACCTCAGGTTAAGCGGGTCATACAATAAGGCCGATGATATGAACACCCCGCTGGGTATTTTGCCTAACAGCCAGTACGCATCAAGCAACATTACGGCAAAGCTTGGAGTAAAACCTCTGGCAAACCATTTATTTAAATTGCAGTACCAGCGAAACTGGGCTACCGATGTAGGTATTCCCGGTGGCGATGCTTTTCCAGGGCCGGCAGAAGCAACTTATACCGATATCGGCAGGCATCTGCTCGATGCAAGTTATGAGATCATAAACATAACAAAGAAACTGTCATCCCTTAAGCTAAGCTACTTTTACCATTATATTCTGCGCGATGTTTCGATGGTGCCGAATTCAGTTGTTGAAACAACACTTGCAAACGGGAATATTCAACGCACCACACCCGAATTAATTTCACCCACAGGTATACATGTCACAAACGGAGGACAATTGCAAAGCACATGGAAGTTATCAGAAAAAAATACTTTGATAGCCGGTTTGGATGTTTGGGAGAGGGGACTTACCACCAAACGTGAAAAATTCATTAAGGTTGAAGTGTTGAATTCTGATCGGACCCTCCTGAAAACAAATACGATTGAAAGGGGCGAAACACCGATCCCCGAATCAACTTTTGGCAGTGCCGGCTTGTTTTTTCATGATGAAGCACGCTTGCTTGACAATAAACTTACGCTTATCATTGGTGGACGACTGGATGGAGTAAAGGTTGAGAACAAACAAGGCACCGATGTCGATTATTTGATTATTAATGGCAACAGGGACGATGCCCCGGCAACACAACGGATTACTTTTGAAGCAGGGAGTGATCATGATTTCTCGTGGAGCGCCAATGCAGGCTTGCTTTATAAACTTTCCAATAGCGTTGATGCTTCGCTTAACCTGGCCCGTTCGTTCAGGTCTCCATCGCTTGAGGAACGCTATAAATACATTGACCTTGGAAACCTGGTACGTCTTGGAAATCCAAAACTCGATCCTGAAAGTGCTTACTCTGCCGACCTGGGGATTAGGGTTTGGGATAAAAAGTTCAATTTTCAGGGCGGAATCTTTGTTAACCACCTATCCAATATGATTGTTGAAAAACCAGGCGAATTTATATATACACTTGCATCGAACGTTGTTGATACCGTACCTGCACTGATCAACGAAAACGTAAGCAAAGCCTTGCTTTACGGCTTCGATTACAGGTTTGAATACAACTTCTTTAAAAATTTTGTAGTGTTCAATTCACTTTCGTATGTAAGGGGAACAGACACCGATACTGGTGAAAACCTTCCTATGCTGCCTCCATTAAACGGCAGGCTTGGATTAAGGTACACATATCACCCGCTTGGCTCGGTTGAACTGACTGCCGTTGGCGCTGCCAAACAGGACAAAGTAGCTCCCGGTGAAAAAGAAACGGACGGATATGTTCGGTTCGATTTATCGCTTAGTTCAGCTGAATTCGATTTATCGTTTATAAAACTGCAACTTTTTGCAGGCGTCGATAATCTGACCAATACAAGTTATTCAAATCACCTGTCGACAAATCGGGGGGATATCAGTATAGAACCCGGCAGGAATGCCTATGTGCGGTTAAACTTCATATTTTAAACGTTTGGGTTATTGGTTTCATCTTCCAAAGCAACAAGTGCAATTTCGGAGGCTTTTGCTTTGGCAATTTTCTGGTTGCTTCCTTCTCCAAAGAAATTGCCCCAGGGGGTAATTATTTCAACTTTGATGACCGGCGGTGTATTTTCTGTATTGGTCGTGATTTTAAACTCAATGTTTTTACCATATTTACTTTGACAACGCAGGTTTACATCCACAATGGGGTTTTCACTGATGACCATTTTGTTTAACTCCCGTAAAAGTTCCCGTTGTTCACCATGGGGCAGCATTTCGAACAATTCAACAATTTTCTCTTTCATTGAATATAGCTTTATACTTTATGCAAAGTTGTCATTTAAAAATGTAAAAATTATACAGCCTCCAGCAATATCTTTCAATTGATAATAAAACCTTTTTCTTGATGATCAGCACGGTTGACCAAAAAAGAATTACAACAGTAAATTTTCTGCCCAATTCCTGGCCCTTTCAAGTTCTCCCTCTTTTAGTGGCCCCTGCATCTCTAAGACAATAAACATTTGTGAATCAATACATGTGGCGCCTTTTTTCTCAAGTTCCCTTGCAATGCGTGGAGCTGCATTTCCAAACATTTTTGTAAGAGTATTTACTACCACGCTGTTACCTTTTCCGGGAGTGCTGGTGTCGAAAGTCGCAACTTTCTTTCCTTTCAGGATTGGATCCCTCAATGATTCAAGAAATTCTTTAACCGGGTTTGTATACCATCCCCCACTGGTTGGTGAGCCAACTATCAGAAATTCGGTGTCGTTAAAATCAAATGTTTTTGCTTCTGCCGAGTTCAGAAGAATATTTTCATGGTTTTTTCCAATACCTTCATTGATTGCTTCGGCAACAAGACGGGTATTTCCATATTTTGAATCATATACAACAACTACTTTCATTTATAAATATTTTTTAAATTAATGCAAGGCAAATCAATTTTTTAAGTAAAAATTGATTTATCTTTTTTATTCTCTACTTTTCACTGTTTTCTCCACTTTCCATTTTTGAATATGTAACATAAAAACCCAATGGGGAAGTCTTTTTAAATACTTCAATGCTTTTCCCCGATTTCTTTCCGCATTTTTCCTCCTGGATGTCTTTTACCATTTCTTCTTTGGGAAGATTTTTAATTTCACTTACGTAAAACCTGTTCTCCAACATGTACGTTTCGCCCTTGTACAAATAGGCAATCAGGTTGTAAAACACAAAAGGCGAAGTTTCTCTTGTGAAGTTTACCGTTTTTAAATCTTTTTTAGAAGGATATTCATCCAGTTCGCAACTGCTGTAATACTGGTCGGTGACCATAAATTCAGTAATTTTTA
>JAFGEV010000132.1 GCA_016931385.1 Prolixibacteraceae bacterium | reverse complement strand
GTTCTTAATTTCGAACTGCTGGTTCTGGAAATACCTGAAAAAAGTTTCGACAGCAGGAATTTCAGTGGCAACAGATTCTCCCAAAGGAAAAGCAGTTCTGCAGTCGTCGCCACGAATTATCCGAAACACCTGCTGGTTGTCGGGGATATACCTGTCGAAGGAATTTTCGTGCAGGTACAATAATGTGATTAGCATAATGCTCCCAAGCCCAATACCTAACCCGAAAATGTTGATCGCAGATTGGGTTACGTTTTTTAAAATGTTTCTGAAAGCGATTTTGATCGACACAAAATATCTCATAACTCTGTTTTTGAATTATTTTACTTTTTCTAATTTACTAACAAACGAACGGTTTCCCATATCCCATACCATCACGGTATTAACCCAGCTATCGCTTGTCAGGTAGTTTCGATCGTTGCTGTAGCACAAAACAATTGATTTTATATTTATGACCCGATAATACTTTTAAAGGATCAATGTTATTTGTTTGTCCAAATAAAGCTAAACAAGCAAAAATTGTTAAAGTAATAAATATTGTTTCTTTCAAAGTTCACAAGTTATGTTGTCTTTACTTTTTAAATTTCTAAGAAGGCTGAATCCATATTAAATTATTATCGTTTTAAACTGTCAGGTTCAGACTATTCATAGCGCATGGCATTAACAGGATTTAACCGGGCTGCTTTAATGGCCTGATATCCGCTTGATAAAAGTATGATCAGAACAGAAAGCGCCAAAACAAAAACGATATCTAAAACTGAGAACTGGTATTTAAATTGTCCTGGCGTGGTTTTCTCAAGTATTTTAGCTATCGGAAAAACATTCAGATTGGCCAATAAAATTAGAACCAGAAACTGACGTGTAAGCAATGGGAGTATATGAACTGTTTTTGCCCCCTGTACTTTCCGTATGCCGATTTCCTTTGTTTTTCGCTGGGAAACAAAAACAACCAGGCCAAATAATCCAAACCCGGCAATAATTACCGCGAGTACGGCAAAAAACATAAAGGTGCGTTGAGCACTTGTCCATATCCTTATCGCGTCATCTTCTGTTTCCGACTTGTAATCGGTTACTTCAAAAAGCAGGTTTGGAAACAGTTCATTCAAAACGTTTTCGATGTGCTTTTTACTTTTATAAAATGAACCCGGGATTATTTTAAACGTCAGGTCGTTGTATTGATTCAGATTTCCGGGATGTAATAAAAGGAAATAGGGGAGGATCGGGTTGTGTACATCATCGATATTGAAATCTTTTATAACACCAATTACCGTGTATGTGTCTTCACGGTTGATCCATTTTCCCAACGGATGGTCCCATCCCAGTTGCCGTGCAGCAGTTTCATTAATAAGGCATTTGTTGTAGTCAGAAGCATACTCTTGTGAAAAGTTCCGGCCTTCTGCAATTTCCATTTCCATGGTATTGATATAATGTTCACATGCACGGTTCCACCTGAAATAAACCCGATTGTCGGGATCGCCTCCTTCGTAGGTGGCCTCGGTTCCCCAGCTTGAAAGCATTGGTGAATTGATTGAAATTGAAAGGTCTTCGATGCTTGGATTACTCAATATTTTTTCCCGTATCAATTCGTAGCTGACATTTTTATAGGTTTCGGGTAACCGGCAACGTATCAGGCTGCTTGTTTTGAAACCTACATCCATGTTTTTGAGGAAATCGACCTGCTTGTATATCCATATGCTTGAAGTGATGAGAATTATTGACAGAAAGAATTGGAAGTAGACCATGGCTGTCATTCCATGAATCCGGCCTTTTTTAAACGGGCTGTTCCCTTTTAAAACAGATATCGGTTTAAAACGGGATATGATTAAGGCAGGATAACTTCCAGCTATAAGGCCGGTAGCAACTGAAGTCAGCAGGAGAAATAACAAAAACACTGGTTGGCTGAACAGCTTGAGTTCGATGTTCCGGTTAACCACCTGATTGAACACGGGAAGGATCAGATAGGCAATGATCAGGCCAATAACAAACGATATCAATGCCATGATAACAGCTTCCGACAGGAATTGCCATACAATGTATTTCCTGCTGCTGCCGGTAGTCTTCCTTATTCCAATTTCAAGCGACCTGAGCGACGAAAAGGATGTTGTAAGGTTCATGAAACTTACACTTGCAAGCAGGAGGGTGAGAATTCCGAGAAATGAAAAATAATAGATAATTGAGCCCCGGTCATCCCTTGGGCCCTCTTTCAGGTGAAGCTCGCTTAGGGGTTTGAGGTATAAATACCGCTTTGCATGTATATCGTGTTCGTTTTCAATATGCTTGATTTTTTCTGATACGATCTTATAGGATGTGTTGGGTTTTAACAAAACGAAGGTTCTGTATGAATCATTTGACCAGTTATTGCCCATGTCCTTAAGGAGGTTTTCATTTGATTTGAAATAACTTGCCTGAATGGATGATTGCTCTGGAATATTCTGCATTACTCCCGTAACAACAAGTTCTCTTTTACGTTCGTCGAGCAATATTTTTCCAACCGGATTTCCGTCGGGAAAATATTTTGCTGCCAGGGTTTCATTAAGCACAATTGAGTTTGGACGGTCGAGAATCCCATCTTTCTCCCCTTTGATGATGTTAAATGAAAACATGTCAAAAACATTTTCGGGTGCAAGGTACCCTTCTTCCTCAAAATAGGTATTTTCACCTCCCGATGACAGGTATTCCCCATACACTTCGCGCAGCATGATTGCATCTTCAACTTCGGGGATGTTTTCAACAAGGTATTTGGCTAGAGGCACAGGCGTATGATTCGAATCATTCATTTTGTCATTAATCCGGTGGCTCTGTACCCTGTAAATCCTTCTGAAATTGGAGTTGAATTTATCCCAGTCTTTTTCGTATTGTACATACCGGGCCAAGAGTATAAAAGCGGCAAGTCCAACCGAAAGGCAAAGCAACTGGATAGCCGAAAGTGTCCGGTTTCGTTTTATGTTCCTCCAGGCGATGATTATGTAATTTTTTATCATTGCAATAATTAAATTGAATTTTGTATTAATATTTGCTTCAAGCTTTCAAAATATGTAATTACCCAGAGCCCCTCCCTCGGAGGGGTTGGGGAGGCCCTATTCATACCTCAGCGCCTCCATTCCGATGCGCTTTGCAATCGAGGATTTCATCACTCATATCTGAGTGACTCAATCCCGATACACTACGTTATCGCGGATCTTCGCTCTCCTCTATTCATATCGGAGAGCTTCGACCGGATTTCTGGTTGCTGCCCGCCAGCTTTGCCAGCTTACCGTTAACAAAGCAATTCCCAATGCCAATATTCCTGCAAGCGCAAAAATCCACCAACTTAAGGTGGTTTTGTAAGCAAAATTCTCTAACCATCGGTTCATTATATAATATGAAACTGGTGCCGCCAGAACAAATGCAATAAAAACCCATTTAGCATAATTCTGGTTTAAGTGAAACATTACTTTAAAAATATTTGCCCCATTTACCTTTCGTATTCCAATTTCTTTAATCTTTAACTGTGAATCGAAAAATGCTAAACCCAGAATACCTAATGCAGATAATATTATGGCAATGGATGTAAACACTTTAAACATGGCCGATAATTTGATTTCCTTTTCATAAAACCGGCCATATAGCTGGTCTAAAAATTCATACCTGAACGGATAACCTTTATAATAATCCTTCCATACTTTTTCAATTGAAGATAAGGCATCCTTCACATTTCCGTTAACCT
>JAFGEV010000131.1 GCA_016931385.1 Prolixibacteraceae bacterium | reverse complement strand
GGATTTTACCGGAGCTTTTAACCGCGAGGCCACCCGCGAAGAATTTTTTAAAATTATAAGCAGTAATTTACATTGAAGTTGTTGGTTGAATAATAAATTATTTATTAACTTTATGTTGATATAAATTTTTTGTAAGTCTCCATTATTAAATTTTTCTTGAATAGTTGATTATTAGAATAGTTTATTTTTATCATAGTAAAATTGATTTTGGTCAGGTGGTTTAATGGTTTAGTCAAATTTAATTTAACAAGAATGCATAATTAATGGTTCGTTTTATATAAAAATGTATTTTTGAAATATTATTATGCAAAACCAAAGCCCATGATTAAATCTATTCATTACCCATTTTTTATAGTTTTTATTTCTTCTTTTTTTTTTATTTCTTCATTGAAGGGTAGTATTCCGGTCAATTTTAATGATATGATCGAAGAACTCAGAATGAATCAATTTAATGACTATTCTATTGAAACCCTTAATAAGGAAGACCTTTTTTCATCTTTGCCCGATAATGGAATAACAGGTAGTTCTAATAATACATTAGATACTTTATCTTTTGATAAAATATTTAGAGATATGAATGAAGTTAAAGACATATCAGAAGCTACAACGATTAACCTTCCGGTTGGCATAAGCAGCAGTGGTTTAAATGCAAAACTTCTTATTGTTAATGCCTATTTCTCGGTAGATTATGTAATGCTCGATATTTTAGCACAGGTTATAATTGAAAGAGGTAGTAGTAAAGAAACCTTTCGTTTTGGTTGTTGGAATGTAAAATATTATTACGAACATGGCTTTCAGGGGGAACCTAAATTGGCACTTTTAAGTGATGTCCAAATACCGATAACAAAAGATGGAACTAATTTAATTTTAAAAGGGGATTTCAATAGAAATGAAGGTGCAATTGACTTAAATAAGGTTTGCTACATTGGTTTTGGTTGCGAAGGTATTCAAAGCCTCGAAGGGCAATTTATAGGTACCCTTACCATTGCAGAAGAAAAGGATGGAGGACCTGCTTTGATTCAACCTGTAAGTAGAGTAGGGAATGATTTTGTGCCTGATGGCGAGGAAGGTCTCACGATCGATTTTAAAACCACCTGTAGCTTGGATAATTTTTATTTTTCTACCTCGCTTGGTTTGTTTACCATAAGGGATACTGATGTTATTTTTGATGTAAAGGGCTTAACGGTCGATTTAAGCAACGAACAATCCCATCAAAATCTTAATTTAGGAAATACGCCTGAGTCACTTGATCATAAAGTTTGGCAAGGTTTTTTTATGGAAAGCTTTATGGTGTATTTGCCCAAATCTATTGAACGTGAAAATAGAAGAGTTTCTTTAGGAGCTAATAATTTTAGGATTGACGAGAACGGGATAAGTTGCAAAATAGGTGGAACAGAAATTCTCGATATGGAAAGTGGAAATGCTGGAGGTTGGCCAATTTCTGTTGATTCAGTCAATATTAGTATTACCAACAGTATACCAGATTTTTTCAGATTTAAAGGTGCTTTAAAACTACCTGTAATGGGCGAAGGAGAAAACGACACCATACATTATACAGCAGTATGCGATATTGAAAGTAATAGTTATTCTTTATCAGTTAAAACCAATAATGAATTAATAAAAAATCTCGGGATTTTTGATGCAGATCTTTCATTAACTGCTTGTACACTATCATTAGCAAGAAACGATAATGAAACCTTAATAAGCGCTGATTTTAATGGTAGTATCACTTTGGGTGGCGAAAAACTGAATGGAGTAGGTTTATGTTTCGAAAATTTCAGTGTTAACAATAAAGGGGAAATAGGTATTGTAAGGATTGGACAAACAGAGGAAACAAATAAACTCTTAGCCGGTTTTCCAATCGTTATTGGCGATTGTGGTTTCAATAATGAAAAATTAGATATAGCTGTAGCTGTTCATCTGATCGATAAAGGAAAAGGTGATGCTATAGGTGGAGAAGCAAGTGCTACTATCTACTGCAAACGAGAACTGGTAGGGGGAAAGGAACGTTGGCTTTACGATGGATTTGACTTGAATAAAATTCAATTAGAAGCTGATTTTAGCAAGTTCAGTATTGATGGTTATGTTGAATTTTATGAAGATGAATTTAAAAAAGGGTTTTCGGGTGGTATAATGCTTCAATTGGAAATTGATCCTTCTTCACCTGTAACACTTTCAACAAATGTTGAGTTTGGGACGGCTCTTTATCCTGGAGAAAACATTGACTCATTGCGTTATAGGTATTTTTACATCGATATGTTTGTACGGGGCATTGATGTGCCGCTGTTTACCGGTGTTAATATGACCGGCATTGGAGGGGGAGTCTCTTATCATATGGAACGAAATGAAGAAGGAAGAAACCCAAATCATGACAAGAAACTCTGGTTAATGGTCAATACCGAAATTGTGATAGCGGGTGGAAGTAAGTCGAACCCCAGTGAAGCTGCCCTCGAAATTCAGTTTTTAGATGACTGGAGCGTTGAATATGTACAGCTTTTTGGCGCAGTTTCCCTTGCGCCGCCTGAATTGCCCGTTGATTTAGATATTATGTCAGGATACAATAAATTGGTTGAAAGCACTAACAATGTAGATGAAAGCCTACCAAAAATGCTTCAATTAAAAAAACGTATGCCAGCGATAAATTTGGATCCAAGAGCATCAGAAGTTAAGATTGAACTGATTCTAAAGATGGAATTTGGAAATGATTTTGTTATGACAGGTGCTGCATCTGCTTATGTAAATTTACTTGATGTAATTGTGGGAAAGGCTGAGGAAAATTCAAATGACTCAAGGGCAGGAACTGTTTATATGGTATTTCGTAAAGACGAATGGTTCGTACACGCAGGTTATAAGCACTATAATACTGTTGGTGGCAATAATTTGCCAAATGTGAATGGTGGCACCATAAGTGAATATGAACCTTTAAAACTTGCTTTACAATTACCTGTAAAAACAAAAAATGAACTTTTATCATTACAAGCATATTTGTTATTGGGGCATAATGTACCGGGTTCTTTACCTCATCCCAAAACCGATTTGGGGGTAAGTGGGTTTCCTGATACAGATGTGTTTAATAACATGAGCAAAAGTGATGCTACAAGCAGTCTTACTTCCGGTTTGGGTATGGCTTTTGGCGCAGCAATGCAAGTTAATATTCCAAAGTTTAACTACATGTTGTTGTATGCCAAGTTGGATGCTTATGTGGGGTTCGATGTACTGTTAAGGCATTACGAAGAATGTTTGTGTTCAAATCATAGTGGTGATTTTGGCATAAACAATTGGTATGCACAAGGGCAGGCCTACGCAGGTGTGGGTGCCGATATTGGCATTAGGGTAAAGGTGTTCAGTTTTGAAAAAGAGGTATCGGCACTTAAGGGCGAAATGGCCATGATGCTTCAAGCCAAATTGCCCAACCCTACCTGGTTCAATGGTATGTTATACGGTTATTACAGTGTGCTGGGTGGCGCAGTTAGCGGCGACTTTAGCCTTGCGGTAACTTTTGGTGATCCGTGTGAAACAATTGATAATCCCGTTCCAGGAGAGGTGCCTGCTATAAGTATTGTTAACAGAACAAACCCAATAGGAGATGATCCTTATAAACTTTGGAATCCGCTTGATTATCCTGTGGTTCATTTTAATTATGAATTCAATAAACCTTTTACCTTAGATGATGGAACAAACGCCGAGTTAAATTATAAGTTGATATGTGACAAGGTTGAAGGCAGCTATTCTGAAGGTAATTCTTATATTCCTGTTGAGTTGGACGTTTGGTTTAGCGACAGTAAAAAAATGTTCATTCATCAGAAAAGGAATGAGCAAAATATTATAGAACCATTTAAAGCAAATACACAATATATTATAGAGTTTACTGTTGCTCTATACACAAAAATAGATGGTGAATGGATAATTGCCAAAACAGACGGAGTAGATGCGAACGAAAAGAGGGTGATCAAATTCACAACTACTACATTACCCGATAAACTAAGCCCTTCGAGCATTGTAGATATGTATCCTGCTATCGATCAGGATTATTTTTATAAGAATCAAAGAGATGGCGGTTTTATTCAAGTTGAGCAATCGAGGGCTTTTCTCTTTAATGGCTCTAAAGTACGTGAAATTAATGTTGAGTTTTACGATCCACAAAATAATTTAGTATTTAGTAAAATAGCAAATTTTAACAGTAGCGATAATAAGCTTAGTTATGAAATTGATAATGATCTAATTGACAATAAAACAATTTACAATGTTAGGGTTAGTACTAAAATCGGTGAAAATGCAAAAAATTCGAAAAGTTGGGCTAAGAACAGTTTGTTGAGTTTTGATTTTAAAACCAGTGAATACAATACTTTTGAAGCTAAAATTGATGAAATTAACTCCATTGTTTCCAGACCTGGTTCAAGCCCTGGGCAAATCATATTCAGTTATGAATACGTTGAACCATTTGGTAGAGAAGAAATTCTAGGCAATCCCCAAATGAATGGTGGTAAGCCATTATTACAAACACAAATAAACACGGATGGCCATACAAGTTTGGATGGCAGGCTCTTAAGTTTAATATACAATCCTGACTTTTGTAACACGACTTGTTTTAGTGGGTTTAGTTTCGATAAGACCAACAATTTGAATACAATATGCTACAACACAAACTGGGATATTATGAAGAGCGAAATGGAATCAGAATCTACTTTCCCGTTTATTTTGACCAATTTTGATAAAGCCATATTTGGGATTAACCAAATCAAGCAAAATGCAAGTAGGTGGTGCTTGGAGAATACAATACCCGCTAATGAAGAAGAATATTATTATGCTTCACAAACAAGCAGTAGTGTTTCTTATAATATGTTATATGAGATTGTTGAAGATTATAAGTCGGATTCAGGTGGAGATTGCTCTTTTGATTTCCCTCAGTCAAATAACCGATATGAAATTCCTTTGAGCTTGAAATATTATAATTCAACTGCAAAAAAGGATGTTAAATTAATTTACAGCATGTAGCCATGGTACGATTTTTATTTTTTGTAGTATGCATACTGGCGGTATTGAATGCTTATTCGCTCGAACAGCCCGAACAGGAAGGTAAAACAATTACCTTGAAAACGGCAATTAACGGTAATGAAGTGATGCTTCGATGGGCACCGCTTACTGTTGAAGCATGGAAAAAGGGTCAGGCAAACGGCTTTGTTGTTGAACGGGTAACCATTGCCGAAAACGGGGTGGCAATTTCACCTCCTTTGGTAAACATGCTCGAAGGGAAACCGTTTTTGCCTGCCGAACAAAAAAAATGGGAAGAAATTATGCCGGTTAACGACCAGGCAGCCATTATTGCACAGTCGTTTTGGGGCGAAAACTTCGAATTGAGTGCCAAAGGCACCAGAAACCCCATGACTGCCGCATTGGATAAGGTAGCTGATCAAAACCAACGTTTTGCCTTCTCATTAATGGCCGCCGACATTAACTTTGAAGCTGCTGTTATGGCAGGTTGGGCCTATATCGACGAAAGCGTAAAACCCGATGGAATATACCGCTACAAGGTGTACGTAAATGGCGACCAAGGCACCGAAAACTACCATGAAGTATTGGTTAATATGAGCTATCCCGACCAATTGCCAAAACCCTATGGGCTGAATTTGGGCTTTTCTGACAATAACGCGACTCTCTCGTGGGAAAACAGCTATTTGCGTAACATATACACCGCTTATTTTATAGAGCGTTCAGTAGATAATAAATTTTTTCATAAAATGAATACCACACCATTTTTTGTGACTTCTTCAAGTGGCGATGTTTCAGGTTTCAATAGGGGCGTTTTTACCGATTCAATACCTTACGAAGTGGTTTTTTATTATCGGCTCAGGGGCATTGACTGTTTTGGACGCTTAGGGCCATACTCAGAAGTGGTAAGCGGAAAATCAATTCCAACTTTAAAATCCATTCCTGTTATTTCCGATTATAAATACCTTGATGGCGGAAAAGTAAGGGTTTATTGGGAATTTGATCGAGAAGACGAAGAATTGACCAGTGGTTTACAGCTTTTCAGGGCCGAAACCCTTGATGGGCAATATGAGCCGATTAGTGACTTGTTACCACCACAAATGCGGGAATTTATTTTTGACCTGAAAAATTCGAACTACGTTGTAATTGCCGCCCATGGCAAAAACAACGAAATGAATGTGTCGGGGGCAATGTTTATCGATAACCCCAACGTACCCCCGCCTGTGAAGCCGGCAAAACCTAAGGGTGAAATTGACAGTACAGGAACCGTTCGTTTGTGGTGGCCACCAAATCCCGAAAAAAACCTTGATGGTTATCACGTGTATTATGCTCGGTTTGAAAAAGATGAATTCGTTCAGTTAACTTTCAAGCCAGTGAACGATACGGTGTTTACCGACACCCTTTCGCTTAACACACAAGTTAAAAAGGCAATGTATAAAATCATAGCCGTGAACAACCGCAACAGTCATTCCAAGGCCTCTGACATCCTTCACTTGCAACTGCCCGACACCATAAAGCCTGTAAGCCCCTATTTTGTTGATCATGTAGTAGAAGCCGACAGCGTGGTGCTCCATTGGGTCAACAGTCCTTCTATCGATGTGGTTAAACACAATTTGTACCGAAGCACCGGTAAAAACGACCAATATGAACTGATTGCCCTTATCGACTCGGTCAACATTCGCACATATACCGACCGCAACCTGGAAGAAAAACAGATGTACCACTATGTTATTACGGCCACCGACGATTCGGGGCTAGAGTCCTTGCCTTCGCGTTCGGCTAGGGCAATTATCAAAGCATTCAGGGAAGCACCACCGGTTGAAAAATTCACCTATGCTTTCGACAAAGAAAAGCTAAGAGTAAGCCTGCGTTGGAAAAAATGCCAGGGAATTGAAGGCTACCAACTTTACCGAAAAATGGCCGATTATTCGCTGGCCTTTTACCAATCGATACCCGAAACCGACGACCGGTTTGTCGATACCGAAATAAAACCTTTTACCAATTATAAATACTATATCCGCTCGAAAGGCAAAAACGGGCTTTATTCCCCCTTTGCCGAAGTAGAAGTGAATTGGTAGAAAACAAGAATAAGCAAAAAACAAAATCGAACACCATGTACACCGCGTTAAAATATTATACCACCATAAGTGTATTCTTATTTATATTGCTCATTTTATACAGCACCAAAACAAATGCACAAGAGTATAACCGGCAAACCGACTCGTTAGCGCTGGTGTCGCTGTATAACGCGGCCAATGGCTCTAGTTGGAATAACAAAACCGGTTGGTTGGCACCTGGTGTTCCTATTAACCAATGGTATGGGGTAACGGTTTCTGGCAACCGGGTTACACAAATTAACCTGAGCAATAATAATTTGTCGGGGTCTATTCCTGCAAAAATAGCTGATTTAAGCAATCTGACCAGTTTAAACATTAGTGCTAATCAACTTCAAACCGATTTGCCTTCGCTTACACGCTTAGCCTTATTGAATAGTTTTAATTGCAGTAACAATTATCTTAATTTCGGTAATTTACATAGTAGTGGTGTTTTTAGTTCGTTCATGATTTATAGGCCACAGAAGACAACTTTTGCTCTCAGCAGTGTCCCTTCAGGTAACACAACTTCACTATCTGTTAATTGCCCGGGGCCTTCGCTTACTTATCAGTGGTACGAAACTACCAATACCTCAACGAACTATTACCAATATGGAAATGCAATTTCTAACAGTAATTCCTCATCTATACAGCTCACCCCTGAATATTCTTTCCATTATTACTGCAAAATAAGTTGCAGTTATTACCCCGAACTTATATTTTATACCGACTTGGTGTTTGTACCAACCCCGTTTGCAGCATCCGACCGAGATGTACTGATGGACATCTACAACAATTGTGGGGGAAGCAATTGGCAATACAATGCGAACTGGGGTACAGCCAATGATATCTCAACCTGGGAAGGCGTTACGATGACCAATGGGCGGGTAACCGGACTGAACCTATCAAATAAAGGTTTGACGGGCGACCTTCCTTCGGGTCTGGCCAGCCTTCCTTTGACCAGTTTCAATATCACCTCGAACTACCTTACCTTTGCCAACATCG
>JAFGEV010000130.1 GCA_016931385.1 Prolixibacteraceae bacterium | reverse complement strand
AGCACTCGAAAAAAGAGGCCCATTCATTGCCTTTGCTTTTGACTGTTCTGGCCTTTCTTATTACTGGTATGGTTGTTATAAACCAATCGGGGGTGTTTCTTTCATTTTTATACACACTGCTATTTTCAATATTCATAGCACTTCGGTATTCACATAATATGCGTTACCTGAAAAAGCCTGTTTTCTGGCTTCAGCTTTTACTTGTATTATTGTTTTCGGCTATGTTCTACAGAGGTTTTTCATTAGAGGGAATTGCCCGTCTCGAGGGCTGGATTGTTGGTCTTAAAATGATATTCAGGGCCGGGCTTTTGCTTTCGGCATTTTCAGCGATAAGTACAGAACTGAAAAATCCCGTCATCAGGAATATACTTTATAAACAGGGAATGAAAAACCTTTATCAGTCACTCGAGCTGGCCTTTTCCGCTTTGCCGGGGCTTATTGAAGCTTTTTCATTAAAAAGGTTAAAGGTTTGGAATTTTCACAAGCTAGTACAAACAATGCTTTTTAGTTCACAATGGTTGCTCGATGAATATGTAAGCAGGCAAAAGAACAAACCCGAAATATTTATTATTTGCGGTGAAGTGAACCAGGGTAAGACAAAAACTGCAAAAAAAGTTGTGGATAAACTGGTAAGTGCAGGGATTAAGGTTTCGGGCTTTTATACCGTTGCCAACAAAGATGTTGAAGGTGAAAAAACATATTTCATCGAAGATATATCTTCAGGTAAGAAACAAAAATTAGGAACCAAAAATATCCCTTTGGGCGACATTAAAAAATCCCGCTTTGTATTTTCAGAAAGGGGATTGGATTTTGGAAAAAAAATTCTTGAACATACACTAAATGTCCCACCCGAACTGATTGTTATTGACGAGATAGGGCCCCTGGAAATTAAGGGAAAGGGCTGGGCACCTGAAATTGAAAAGCTTCTTTTGAAAAGCAACACACCCCAGTTGTGGACCGTTAGGCAAAAACTGGTAGATGTTGCAATCAGGAAGTGGAATGTTGGAGAGGTTCATATATTTAATATGAATTCCAATATGCATGAATACCTGGCTGCCAGGATAACCAGGATAATAAATGTTACGAAAGTAACAAGTGCCGGTGAGGTTCAATAAGGGCCAGTTTATTTCGTTTTCATGTTTTGATTCGATATTTCCGATTTTTTTCCAAAAAAAAACCTTTAGCCTGCTTGTTTCTTGTTGGAAATTACTACTTTTGCCAACCGTTTCCTGACCGAAAATCGCTTTTTAAGTGTTGTAAGTTGTTGATTTTCCATGTGAAACGAACAGTTTGTACAGTAAAATATTGATTAAATTAATACGTATAATGCCTACAATTCAACAGTTAGTAAGAAAAGGGAGAAATGTAAACATTGACAAGAGCAAATCTCCTGCACTTGATTCCTGTCCGCAGCGCAGGGGCGTGTGTGTGCGTGTATACACCACCACCCCAAAGAAACCTAACTCAGCCATGCGTAAGGTGGCAAGGGTAAGGTTGACCAATTTGAAAGAGGTAAACGCGTATATCCCGGGTGAAGGGCATAACCTTCAGGAACACTCCATCGTGCTTGTTCGTGGTGGCCGTGTGAAAGACCTTCCGGGTGTGCGTTACCACATTGTTCGCGGAGCATTGGATACAGCTGGTGTTGAAGGACGCACACAGCGCCGTTCAAAATACGGTACCAAACGTCCTAAAGTGAAAAAATAATGTTGAATGGTTATTTAAAGTTGTGGTTAGGTTGAGTAAATGACTCTTTAACGATGAACTGAAGATCGACACTCGAGCAACCGATTTGAATAACACTAACTTTAAAAAAAATGAGGAAGTCAAAACCCAAGAAGCGGATCATTTTACCCGATCCAAAGTACAACGATGTATTGGTATCCCAATTTGTTAACAACCTGATGGTTGATGGGAAAAAAACAGTTGCCTACGGTGTTTTCTACGATTCGATGGAAATGGTAGGCCAAAAAATGAAAAACTCCGAACTCTCCCCACTCGAAATCTGGAAAAAAGCATTGGAAAATATCACGCCTCAGGTTGAGGTTAAGAGCCGCCGTGTTGGTGGAGCAACTTTCCAGGTTCCTATGGAAATCCGTTCCGAAAGGAAAGTTTCAATCTCAATTAAAAATATGATTTTATTTGCCCGCAAACGTGCAGGGCGTTCAATGAGCGAAAAACTGGCTGCTGAAATCCAGGCAGCTTATAATGAGGAAGGTGGCGCCTATAAAAGAAAAGAGGAAATCCACCGCATGGCTGAAGCAAACAGGGCATTCGCACATTTCCGTTTTTAATTGGTTTTTTTATTGGTTTTATTGGTTTTTTATTGGTTCAGATTTAAAAAAGATTGGTTAAAATAATGGCAAAAAGAGATTTACATAATACCCGTAACATTGGCATCATGGCGCACATCGATGCCGGTAAAACAACAGTAACCGAGCGTATACTGTTTTATACCGGTTTAACCCACCGCATTGGTGAGGTTCACGATGGTGCAGCAACCATGGACTGGATGGAGCAGGAGCAGGAACGCGGTATTACCATAACCTCGGCAGCAACTACCACAAACTGGAATTACAACAATATTGAGCATAAGATTAACATTATTGATACCCCCGGACATGTCGATTTTACAGTTGAAGTTGAACGTTCGTTGAGGGTACTCGATGGCGCTGTTGCACTCTTTTGTGCTGTTGGCGGGGTCGAAGCTCAATCAGAAACCGTGTGGCGCCAGGCCGAAAAATATGGCGTGCCACGTATAGCCTTTGTAAACAAAATGGACCGTCAGGGTGCCAATTTTTTCAATGTTTATAAGGATGTTAAAGAAAAACTGGGCGCGAATCCCATTCCGCTTCAACTGCCTATCGGATCCGAGGAAACTTTCAGAGGTGTTATCGATCTTGTAGAAATGAAAGCCATCGTTTGGTACGAAGATGCAACCTATGGCCAGAAATATAACCTTGAGCCCATTCCTGATGATTTAATGGACATGGCAAACGAGTGGAGGGAAAAACTGGTTGAAGCTGTTGCCGAACAGGATGAAGAACTGCTTGAACGTTTTTTTGAAGACCCCGATTCAATTACAAAGGAAGAAATGATTGCCGTTGTTCGCAAATCGACTATTGCTGGCGAGATAATTCCCATGTTTTGCGGATCGGCATTCAAAAACAAAGGTGTTCAGCGTTTGCTCGATTCTGTTTGTGCCTACCTGCCAAGCCCGCTCGATAAGGGAGAAGTTAAAGGCCACGATGAGGACGATGAAGAAAAAATAATTGTCCGCAAACCCGATGCCGACGAACCAACCTCAGCCCTTGCATTTAAAATTGCCACCGACCCGTACGTGGGCAGGCTTACTTTTGTAAGGGTATATTCCGGCAAACTCGAAAGCGGTTCAATGTACTACAACCCCCGGACCAGGAAAAAAGAACGTATATCACGCATCTATCAGATGCATTCAAATAAGCAACAACCCCGCGAGGT
>JAFGEV010000129.1 GCA_016931385.1 Prolixibacteraceae bacterium | reverse complement strand
TTGAATCGTTGTCCCGGACTAATACTTGTTGAACCAAATGGTAAAGCATATAAGGAGGCTTCCAATATCATCAGATCGATTTTTCATGAATACACCGATTATGTTGAACCTTTATCGCTCGATGAAGCTTTTTTGGATGTAACTTTTCCAAAAACAGATAGGGGATCGGCAACTTTATTGGCTATGGAGATTAAGTCCCGTATTTTTGAAAGTACCGGTCTAACTGCTTCGGCAGGTGTTTCTTATAATAAGTTTCTTGCAAAAGTGGCATCCGATTTTAAAAAACCCGACGGATTGTTCGTGATTACACCACAAGAAGCACTGGCTTTTTTGGAAGAATTGAAAATTGAACGTTTCTTTGGAGTTGGTGATGTGGCTGCAAGAAAATTTCACGAATCAGGGATTTATAGTGGAAAGGATCTGAAAAAAATAAGCAAAACTGACCTTGTGAAATGGTTTGGTAAGTCGGGAGCGTACTATTATAATATTGTACGCGGTGTCGATAACCGGGAAGTTGAAAATTACCGTGAAGCAAAATCGATAGGTGCAGAGCAAACTTTTGAAACTGATTTGAGTGGGGAGGAAGAGCTTAAAAAAAGGTTGGATCAGATTATTGAAAGGGTCTGGAAAAGAATTGAGAAGTCAGGGGCATCGGGGAAAACCCTGACCCTGAAAGTGAAATATCACGATTTCGAAATTATCAGCCGAAGCAAAACCTATAACTATTATATCCACAATAAGGAGGACATGAGAAAGGAAACATTTTACTTGTTCGAAAATGAAGTTCCTTTTAAAAAACCTGTCAGGCTGTTAGGTGTAACGCTATCAAATTTTTTTGAAGAGGGACAGCAGCCCGTTCAGGCGAGTTTAAAATTTTAATACAATGGAAGAAGTAATTTTTAAATTGGTATCGCAAAAGGTTAACATTCCGCTTAACCAGGTAAAAAATACGTTGTTATTGTTAAAGGACGGGGCAACAATCCCTTTCATCTCGCGTTACCGAAAAGAACTTACAGGAGGCCTTGATGAACTGGCCGTTGCACAAATTCAGAAAGAATACAATTACTTTTCTGAACTTGAAAAGCGCAAACAAACGGTACTTAAGACCATCGAAGGGCAGGGGGCGTTAACAGCCGAACTGCGGCAGAAAGTTGAAGAGACTTTTGATGCCAGCCAACTTGAAGATATTTACTTGCCCTTTAAGCCAAAAAAGCGCACCAGGGCTTCAGTGGCAAAGGAAAAAGGACTTGAGCCGCTTGCCAAAATTATGATGGGGCAATTTGAATGGGATATTGAGAAAAAGGCGGCAGGTTTTGTGAACGAAAACGTTCAAGATGCTGACAAGGCATTGTCTGGGGCAAGAGACATTATTGCTGAGTGGATCAGCGAGAATTCCCGTGCCCGGCAACTTGTTCGATCATTGTTCTACAGAGGGGCATCTATCCATTCGAAAGTTATTGCCGGTAAAGAGGCCGATGGGCAAAAATACCGCGACTATTTCAACTGGTCAGAGCCTTTGAAAAACTGTCCTTCGCACCGTTTCCTGGCAATTAGGAGGGCTGAAAAGGAAGGTATTCTGAAAGCCGGGCTTTCCATTGACGACGAAAAAGCAATTGAACAGTTGGAGCAGGTTTTTCTCAGAGGAAACACCTCATGCCGGCAACATGTTCAGAAAGCCCTTGCCGATGCTTACAAACGTTTGCTTTTTCCCTCGATTGAAACTGAGTTTTTGCAGAAGCAAAAAGAAAAGTCCGATCAGGAAGCCATACGGGTATTTGGCGAAAACCTGCGGCAACTGCTTTTAGCCCCGCCCCTCGGACAAAAGAGGGTTCTGGCTATCGACCCGGGCTTCAGGACAGGTTGCAAAATCGTTTGCATCGACGAACAGGGCAACCTTCTTCATAACGAAACCATATACCCTCATCCACCTCAGAGGGAGGTGCGTGAGGCTGCAAAAAAAATTACAACTTTGGTCAATGCCTATAAAATTGAAGCCATAGCCGTTGGAAACGGAACTGCAGGCCGTGAGACTGAGCAATTCATGAAGTACCTCAGGTTCGACCGCGATATTACAGTTTTTTCAGTTAATGAAGACGGCGCTTCAGTATATTCAGCTTCGAAAGTTGGCCGTGAAGAGTTCCCAAATTACGATGTTACCGTTAGGGGGGCGGTTTCTATCGGGCGTAGGCTGATGGACCCCCTGGCAGAGCTTGTGAAAATTGAACCAAAATCGATAGGGGTAGGGCAGTACCAGCACGATGTCGATCAGAAATTGTTACAGCAGGACCTCGACAGGGTTGTAGAATCATGTGTCAACAATGTTGGGGTGAACCTCAATACCTCCAGCAAACACTTACTTACTTATATTTCAGGCCTTGGTCCCCAGTTGGCTCAGAATATTGTTGATCACCGGAAGTCAATTGGTGGATTTTCATCACGAAAACAGCTAATGGATGTAGAACGTATGGGTGCGAAGTCATTCGAACAGGCAGCCGGATTTCTGCGCATACCCGGAGCTGAAAACCCGCTGGATAATTCGGCTGTCCATCCTGAATCGTATCCGGTTGTTGAAAAGATGGCCTCCAGGCTTGGATGTGGCCTTGAAGAGTTGGTTGGTTCAACTGATTTGGTTAAAAAACTCGATTTAAATGAATTTATCAGCGATAAAGTTGGCTTACCTACACTGAAAGATATTGTAAGCGAGCTGGTAAAGCCAGGCAGGGACCCAAGGGAAAAAATAAGGATACTCGAGTTTGACGAAAACCTTAAAACAATCGATGACCTTCGTGAAGGAATGGTTGTGCAGGGAATTGTTACCAACATAACCCGGTTCGGCGCCTTTGTCGATATTGGCATCAAAGAAAATGGTTTGGTACATGTTTCTGAAATGACCAACAAGTATATCGACGATCCTGGTAAGGTTGTTAAGCTAAACCAACATGTAAAAGTTAAAGTACTCGGTATTGACCTTGTAAGAAAACGTATTCAGTTATCGATTAAGCAAGCACGGTAAGAGGATAAGGTTGAGGCTAAAATTGCGAGAGTGAGTGGGAATTAGAGGGTTAGTACTAGAATTAAAAAAGTTATCAGGTTATCATTGTTATCCGCTACGCGTTATCATTGTTAAGCATAATAATTACATCAACAGCAATGACAACAATGATAACAATGATATCGTGAGCGAAGCGAAAATGACAACAATGACAACAAAGATCAGGCACTTTTTTAATTCAAACCGAACTCTTCGTCGTAAAGATCCTCCTGACTATTGAATTCATCCTCCAGAAAATCAGCAGCCATGCTAAGGAGTTCTTCAATTGCTTCA
>JAFGEV010000128.1 GCA_016931385.1 Prolixibacteraceae bacterium | reverse complement strand
TGAGCCAGGAAAAAAAATATGTCGAAACACCTTTAATGAAGCAATACTATGCCATTAAGGAGAAACATCCCGATGCGCTGTTGCTTTTCAGGGTGGGCGATTTTTACGAAACCTTTGGCGAAGATGCAATAAAAACATCGGGAATTCTGGGCATAACCCTTACCCGCAGGGCTAATGGTGCCGCCAGCTTTGTAGAGCTTGCCGGTTTTCCTTACCATGCCCTCGACACTTATTTGCCAAAACTGGTACGTGCAGGCCAGCGTGTTGCCATTTGTGAACAACTTGAAGACCCTAAACTGACCAAAAAAATTGTAAAACGGGGGATCACCGAACTGGTAACCCCAGGCGTTTCAATCAACGACAACATACTGAACCATCGTGAAAACAATTTCCTTGCCTCGGTTCATTTCGACCGTAAGATGGCAGGTGTGGCATTCCTTGATATATCGACAGGCGAATTTTTAACCGGAGAAGGAACGTATGAATATATCGATAAACTCCTCAATTCGTTCCAGCCCAAGGAAGTGCTTTACCAACGGGGAAAGAACGAAGATTTTAATACCCATTTCGGTCATAAGTTTTACACATTCACCCTCGACGATTGGGTTTATACTTCGGATGCCGCCACCGACAGACTTCACCGCCATTTCGAAGTTAAGTCGCTTAAAGGGTTTGGCGTTCAGCGAATGGAATACGGTATAATAGCTGCCGGCGCCATACTTCATTACCTTGATATTACCCAGCACCACCATATCAGGCATATCTCGAACCTGGCCCGCATTGAGGAAGATCGATTTGTTTGGCTCGATAGGTTCACAATTCGCAACCTTGAGCTGCTGAACCCTCTTAATGAAGGGGCAAAAACCCTTATCAATGTAATTGATCAAACCCTCACACCGATGGGCGCCCGCATGTTAAAGCGCTGGGTTTCGTTCCCTTTGAAAAATGTGGATGCAATAAATAATCGATTGAGCGCTGTTCACTGTTTTATATCACAACCCGGGTTGAAAGAAGAAATTGAAGCTAACCTGCGTGAAATTGGCGACCTTGAACGCATCATCTCCAAAGTTGCCGTTCAGAGAATAAATCCCCGGGAAGTGGTACAGCTAAAAATATCACTCCAGGCCATTGAACCCATTAGGGAATTGTGCATCAATTCAGGCAATGAAACGCTAAAAAATTACGGGGAACAGTTAAACCCATGTGAGTCGATTGCCGGGAAAATTGAAAGGGAAATTTACCCCGATCCCCCAAGCCAGATAACCAGGGGGAATGTAATTTCAGCAAACGTTAGCAATGAACTCGATGAACTAAGGGAGATAAAATCAAGTGGGAAAAACTTCCTTCTGAAAATGCAGGAAAGGGAAATTGAACGTACCGGAATCACTTCACTCAAAATAAGTTTCAATAACGTATTTGGATATTACATTGAGGTGAGGAACACCCACAAAGATAAAGTTCCCGCCGAATGGATCAGGAAGCAAACCCTTGTTAGCGCCGAGAGGTACATTACCGAAGAACTGAAAGAATACGAAGAAAAAATACTAGGCGCCGAAGAAAAAATACTGGCCATAGAACAAAGGTTATTCGATGAACTTGTTTCATCGTTAACTGATTTTATCCAGGCCATACAGCTTAACTCGACAATCCTCTCTCAACTCGATTGCCTGATTTCATTTTCTACTATTGCCAAAAAGAACAAATACATTGCACCTGTTGTTAACGAATCGACCACCATTTCGATAAAAGACGGAAGGCATCCCGTTATCGAACAGCAAATGCCCATTGGAGAAAGTTATATTGCCAACAACGTATTTCTTGATCAGGAAGAACAACAAATCATAATCATCACCGGGCCAAACATGTCGGGAAAATCGGCTCTTCTCAGGCAAACAGCGCTAATAGTCCTCATGGCACAAATAGGTTGCTTTGTCCCTGCAAAGGAGGCTGAAATTGGTATCGTCGACAAAATCTTTACCCGTGTAGGCGCTTCTGACAATATATCGCTTGGTGAATCGACTTTTATGGTTGAGATGAACGAGGCAGCAAGTATTTTGAACAACCTCTCGGACCGTAGCCTGATATTGCTTGACGAACTTGGCCGGGGGACCAGCACTTACGATGGTATTTCTATCGCCTGGTCAATAGCCGAATATATTCACGAGCATCCAAAGTTCAAAGCAAAAACCCTTTTTGCCACCCACTATCACGAGCTGAACGAGATGGAACATACTTTCAGCAGAATAAAAAATTACAACGTTTCGGTAAAAGAAGTCGATAATAAAGTCATCTTCATAAGAAAACTTGTAAGGGGTGGCAGTAACCATAGCTTTGGCATTCACGTTGCCCAAATGGCAGGCATGCCCAAAAGCCTGATTAAAAGAAGCAAAGAAATTTTGTCACAACTTGAAGATACCCACCGGAAAGATTCTCTTTCGAAACCCCTTGAAGCAATAAGTACTCAAAGGGAAGGTATGCAATTAAGCTTTTTTCAGCTTGACGATCCTGTTTTAAAACAAATCAGAGACGAAATTGCCAATATCGACATAAACAACCTTACACCTGTTGAAGCACTAAACAAGTTAAATGAAATAAAAAAAATAAGCGGCTTAAAAAGCTCTAAATGAAAATGATCAAGAACAGAGATTCATTTTATACCAAAAACGGGTATGACATTTTACGGTAAAAGAAAATTATTTTATATTTGCATCCGCAAAAGTGCAAAGTTCTAACAAATACGCGAGAATAGCTCAGTTGGTAGAGCACGACCTTGCCAAGGTCGGGGTCGCGGGTTCGAGTCCCGTTTCTCGCTCTGAAAAGTTCATTATAAGGTTTGTAGAAAACTTTTTATGGGTGAAAACTACAAATCCCTTAAAGGGACGAGAAGTGAAACGAAGTGGAATCCCGATGAGCAGAGCGATATCGGGAAGTCCCGCCTGTCCCGATGAAGTCGGGAGTTCTCGCTCTGAAAAGTTCTAATTCAATTTGCAATATAATATTTGAGGGATTCCATTATTAGGGATTTCTTAAAGCTGGGATGCCCGGATGGTGGAATGGTAGACACGTTGGACTTAAAATCCAATGGCCGTAATGGCTGTGGGGGTTCAAGTCCCCCTCCGGGTACTTTTATAAAAAGTTCATAGAATAACGCAAGAATGGCATACCCCGATAGTTATCGGGAGGCAGAGCACAGCTTTGCATACAAATGATTATCGTTCTTTATATAAGCGAGAATAGCTCAGCTGGTAGAGCACTATCCGCCGGCTGGCGGATCGGGGTCGCGGGTTCAATGAAATAATGAAATATTTTTTGCGAGAATAGCTCAGTTGGTAGAGCACGACCTTGCCAAGGTCGGGGTCGCGGGTTCGAGTCCCGTTTCTCGCTCAAAGGAGCCTCATTACAATTATGTAGTGAGGTTTTTTATTGGTAAAAACTCTGAATTTGTCAAACGGGACGAGAAGTGAAACGAAGCGAATTGAAAATCGGCGGAGCCAAATCCCGATAAGCAGAGCGATATCGGAAAGTCCCGCCTGTCCCGATGAAATCGGGATTTCTCGCTCTTTAAAGTCCAATTCTAAATTTAAATAGGGTCTTTTAGTACAGTTTGCAATATTAAAAATCTGTTTAAAGCCTATTAAAAGTTCAATGGCATTTATTTTTTCCGTTAATTTCTTTTTTAAGGTTCATTTCCTACTTTTAAATTCCATTTTAAAAATAAAAAGTAAACATGCGAGCTTTTAAATTTATTCTGAAAATAGTCCTCTTTGTACTGATTATTGCTGTTATTGCCGGATATTTGTTTTTGAACCACATAAAGACGAAGGCCATTCCCGATTACAACGCGACCATCGATTTGGAAAACATGACAGATAAAGTTGTGGTTTTCCGCGACCAGTATGCCATTCCTCATATTTATGCCCAAAACGAAACCGATTTGTACCGGGCTGTAGGGTATGTAACGGCCCAGGACAGGCTTTGGCAAATGGACCTGATAAGAAGGGTTACCCTTGGGCGGTTGTCTGAAGTGCTTGATCCGGGTTTAGTTGAGGCTGATCGGATGTTGAGAGCGCTCAATTTCTCCGGAAAATCAGAAAAAATACTTGCTGCAACCGACCCAGAAATACTCGGTCATTTTGAAGCATATTGCGATGGAGTTAACCAGTTTATTGAATCGCATCAAAAAAAGCTTCCCTTCGAATTCATTCTACTTGGCTATAAGCCCGAACCATGGGAACCTTTACACATTGTAAACATGATTGGGTATATGGCCTGGGACCTGGCAATGTCGTGGGACATAGAAGTAACCTTGTATAAAATTTCACAAAAAGTTGATGAAGAAAAATTCATGGAACTGATTCCGGATATGGATTACCAGCAAGCACCGATTTTCCCCGATTTTATGAAAAATAATCCGGGACTTGAACTCCAGTCGGCCTTCTCCGAAATTAACACGACTATAAAAAGACTTGGCCTCGAAGTATTTAGTGGCTCAAACAACTGGGCGGTTTCAGGAGAAAAAAGTGAATCAGGATACCCGATGTTGGCCAACGACATGCACCTTGGTTTGAATGCTCCTGGTGTTTGGTACCAAATGCACCAAATGGTCGAGGGTGGTTTAAATGTTACCGGGGTAGTTTTGCCTGGCCAACCCTTTGTTGTTTGCGGCCACAACAAAGACATTGCCTGGGGCATGACCAACGTGATGCTCGACGATATTGACTTCTACATGGAAACCATAAATCCTGAAAACGAAAACCAATACTTACTCAATGGCGAATGGAAAGAATTGAAAGTTATTGAAGAAAGCATCAACGTGAAAGGTGAAGATGAGCCGGTTGTGGTGAAAAACAAATTTACCCACCGGGGGCCGGTCATCAGTGATTTCAGAAATGCACACAACCGGGCAATATCCATGCGCTGGACGGGTAATAATTTCAGTAACGAAGTTCTTACGGTTTATCAACTTAACCGGGCAACAAACTGGGAGGAATTTCGTGAAGCTGCAAGCCATTTTACCTCCATTGCACAAAACATTGTATACGCCGATAAGGAGGGCAACATTGGAATGCAGCTTAGCGCAGGAGTTCCCATACGCGAAGGGAACCCGGCATTGATATATCAGGGCGACACAACACTTTATGACTGGAAAGGATTGGTACCGTTTGACGAACTTCCCCGATCGTACAATCCTGAAAACGGCATGGTTTCAAGCGCCAATAACCGCTCTGTTGGCGACGGGTATCCATATTATATAAGCAGTTGGTTCGACCTTCCAAACCGTATTGAAAGAATAAGGGAAATGCTTTCGGCAAAGGAAAAACTCACAGTTAACGATTTTAAAGAAATTCAGAATGACCACCTATCGGTGTTTGCCCGCAAGTTTACCACTGTTTTTATCGCTGCCTTAGAAGGAACAGAACTGAATAATGCCGAACTGACAGCTTTCGAAATACTTAAAAACTGGGATTACCAGATGGATAAAGAAGAAGCTGCACCTTTGATTTTTGAAAAAACATACAACAACCTGATGAAAGCAGTATTTCACGATGAACTTGGCGATGAACTCTATGCTGAACTGATTATTCAGGATTTAGTTCCCACCTACCTTCTCGATAAAATCAGGGTAACCCGTTCTTCGGCCTGGCTCGACGATGTTACAACAATTGACAAAACCGAGAACCTTGAAGATAACATACTCAAGGCTTTTAACTCTGCTGTTTCGCAATACACCGAGGAATTAGGCAATGACCCTACTGTGTGGAAATGGGGTGACTTGCATAAACTTTCCCTTAAGCACCCAATGGGAAACAACAGGATGATAAAATCACTTTTCGGCGTAAACCGGGGACCTTTCAGTGTCGATGGCAGTTATCACACCGTTTGTCCTTTCAGCTATCCTATGAATGACGAATACACTTCGAATCATGGCGCTTCTGAAAGGCATATTTTTACCTGCGGAAACTGGGACGAATCTGAAACAATTATCCCGACAGGTACATCGGGGATTCCTTCTTCACGGTTTTACTGCAATCAAACCCAAATGTATCTAAACAGTGAGTATCACCCTGACCTGTTTTCGATGGGCGCTGTAAAAAAGGGAGCGAAGTTTAAAACGGTGTTTAAATAATTTGAATCATAAATACCATGCTAAATATGATGATAAATTTTCAACATAAAAGTTAATATCGGTAATAACTATGCATACAACTTGAAAACATTAATTGTCTCTTTTTTCTCCCCAATTTTTTAACAAAATAAACACTATACAATGAAGAAGTTACGCTATTGCATTTTAAGTTTCATTATCCTTTTTGGAATCACTGTGTTAAATGCACAACCAGCAACGATGGTAATTAAAAACGGGGAAGTGTCTCAAGTTCAGAAGCAGGTACTATACTGCCAAGCATTCCTTCAAGCACAGCTCCACTTTTGGCTCCCGGATCAACCTTAATTTTTCCTTAAGAAACCGGTTGTTTCAGATGCTGAAAATAATTCACCACCGGAGAATAAATGAGTGAGCCGATGAATAAAATAAGAAAACAAATTCCGGCCAAAAGAAATGGTTTACGAAATTTTTTCCTCAACCTGTAACGTCTCAATTTTTTCCAAAACTGAAGAGTGTTTTCAATCCATTTTACCATACAAATCGGTCAAATCTTTGGGTATCGAAAATAGGAAATTCTTTACTACTGTTGCCGGATTATATACTTATTTATTTGGCAACATATCTATTCAGATCATTATATGCCGGTTTCTTTCTATATCCTCCCCATTGCCAGGAATACCGAATAGATTGATATAGTAAGAAACAACCAAAGCTTACGGGCATTGTCGGGTTTCATTCCGAAAATCTTATAATGGAGGGCATTCCGGTTACAGGCCGACAGGCAATCGCCGCATAGTGTACAAGTGATCCCGGGTTTTTTCTTCTGAATATCTGCCAGGTTTAAAGCATCGTATTTGCAACGTGAGGTGCAGGCCATGCACATATCGCACGACATGCTGATTACCATCCTGAACGGATTGATGTATTTCAGGTAATTCACCACCGTTCCAATGGGACAATAAACCGTGCAATGCACCATGCGCTTTTGCTTCGTTGTAAAAATGGTGATTAAAACGATGCCAACAATACCGAATATACCACCCCCTATAGTTGCCCATAGCGGTGAAACGTTTAACAAGCGAAAAACCAACGTAACAACAATTACTCCGGCCAATAACGTGTGTTTATACAGAAATTTATTTTTAATGGATTTTCTTGATGTTTTCCCTTTAGCCATGAGATTGTCAACAGCGCCAAAGTAGCACAACTGGCTGCACCAGGCCGGGCCTGTGAGTATGATGGTGCTGAGGAACAATAGTGTCATAACCGACTTTTCGCCACGATAAAGAGGGCCGCTGATCAGCATGGCAGGCACAGGCAGGTGCAATTTACCGGTTAGCAGGAAACGTTCATCGGCCAGGATGCCCAACATAAGCTGAATGAAAAACCAGGCTGAGAAAACTGCCCAGCTAATAGTCCGCCATTTTGCCGATTGCTTTATGTCCTGCATTTTATTTGCAACAAAAGCGCCAAACGAGGCAACAAGAAAAATCTCGATCCATCCACCACCTGAAAGAAAGCGTTCGAAAAACAACATGGGGAATTCCACTTTAAGCTGGATCATTGTTAAAATGAATGCCACAAAAAGAAAAACACCGGTTGGTAGTAAATATGTCCTGATTTTACTAAAAATCATTTATCAGCTGATGTAATTAATGGTAATATTAAATCGTAATTAAAAGAAATTGCCGAATAAAAATCCATTTACAAATATTTTCAACAAAAATAACTTGAATAATTTCGTAAATTGTAACAATTGCAACAAAAAGTACTTTGTAGATTACATTATTTGCAATTTCAATAGACATTTTATGAAACGATTTTTACATTGGTTCATACCTCCCGATCAATGGAAAATCCCGGTGATATTTTTGCTGGGGATTTTTACTGGCATTGGCCTGTTGGTGTTGCACTGGTCGAAAGCGCCATCGTACCTGGGTGATAAACCCGAAACCTGCATGAACTGCCACATAATGGCCCCGCAATATGCTACATGGAATCATAGCAGTCACCGTGAATACACGAATTGCAACGATTGCCACGTGCCTCACAACAATATTTTCAATAAATATTATTTTAAGGCAAAAGATGGCTTGCGGCATGCTACCATCTTCACGTTAAGGAATGAGCCCCAGGTAATATTTATTCATGAAGCCGGACAAAATGTTGTGCAGCAAAACTGCATCCGTTGCCACGAGGAGTTGCTAACCGATGATAAGATACTGCATTATACACATACTTTCGACGATGAACTTAAAGCGAAGCAATGCTGGACCTGCCACCGCGAAACACCCCACGGGCGGGTGAACAGCCTTTCGAGCGTACCCAATGCCCGTGTGCCTGTAGCCGGTAGCCCGGTGCCCGAGTGGATAAAAGAATTGAATAAACAGTAATACAAAAAACCGCATTATATGAAGTCAATAGTTAGTATTGTAAAGGAAAAGCCCGTTATCGGCTGGTTGCTGTTTTTGGCAACTGTGGTTGTTGTGTTTGTACTTGGACTTTTTGCCTCAACCATCGTAGAACGCAGGGCAGAATCGGCTTTCGTGTACACGCCACAGGTTGAACACGGGCAGTTTGAACCCCGTTCGGAAGTGTGGGGGCAGAATTTTCCGCGGGAATACCAGTCGTGGCTTAAGACCGAAGATACAACTTTCAGGAGCGAATACATGGGTTCGGCATGGATTGACATGCTTGAGGTTGACCCGCGCCTCGTAGTTTTATGGGCAGGCTATGGTTTTTCGAAAGAGTATAATCAGGCCAGGGGGCATATGCATGCCATTGAAGATGTAAGGAACATTTTAAGAACAGGAGCGCCAATTGACGGGCAGGTGAGTCCAATGCCAAATACCTGCTGGAGTTGTAAAAGCCCCGATGTGCCACGTTTAATGAACGAAATTGGACCGGCCGATTTTTATCGTGGAACATGGGAGGAGAAAGGCGATGAAATTATCAACCCCATTGGTTGTGCCGATTGTCACGATGCAAAAACTATGAACCTGCACATTTCAAGGCCGGCGCTTGTTGAAGCATTCGAACGGATGGGCAAAGATATTACAAGGGCCTCGCACCAGGAAATGCGTTCGCTGGTTTGTGCCCAGTGCCATGTTGAATACTATTTCAACAAGAACATTGTTGATGGTGTGCAATACCTGGTTTACCCGTGGGACAACGGGATGAGCGTTGAGGCCATGGAGCAGTATTACGATAACATGGAATTTGCCGACTGGACCCACCAGCTCAGCAAAGCGCCCATGCTAAAAGCACAACACCCGGGATACGAGATTTTCCTCACGGGCGTTCATGCCAGCCGCGGCGTATCGTGTGCCGATTGCCACATGCCCTACATGAGCGAAGGCGGGCAGAAATTTACCGACCACCACATTCAAAGCCCGTTAAACAACGTGGCCAACTCGTGCCAGGTATGCCACCGCGATGAGACCGAACAACTGGTGAAAGATGTAAACGAGCGGCACCGGAAAGTCATTGAAAACCGCGACGAACTTGAAAAACAACTGGTAAGCGCCCATGTTGAAGCAAAAACTGCCTGGGATAACGGGGCTACCGATGCCATGATGGAAGAAGCCCTGACCGATATCCGCCATGCCCAGTGGCGCTGGGATTATGCTGCTGCCAGTCATGGCGCATCGTTCCATTCGCCAGTTGAGGTTAGCCGGGTAATTGCCTCGGGAATAACAATGACGCAGGAAGCCCGCATAAAGCTGGCACGTGTGCTGGCAACACTTGGACATAACCAGCCGGTGCCTTATCCCGATATTTCGACAAAGGCAAAAGCGCAGGCATTTATCGGGCTCGACATGGATAAATTGAACAGCGATAAGAGAAACTTTATTGAACAGGTATTGCCAGAGTGGGATAGGGAAGCAGAGGAACGGGAGCAAGGTTACATTTATGAAAAATTGTAGCTTATTAACGCTATGTGTGGTTTAAGTTTATAAATGCTTGATTTTGTGATCCCTTTGAGTTTTTTCTGCGAGTGCCATAGCTACTCTGCGGAGTTGCTGTTGACAAAATAATAATTGTCACTAAGTCACCAGGTCTCAAAGATTCACTAAGCTCCTTTATTTCAAAATTGGACAATTATATGTTTAATTAACAAATTTCGCAGGTTCTATTAAGCATTTTTAAAATAAACCCAAAATTCTCCTTCCTCTTTTTTTTCTAACCAATGAAGGTAATTCATGCTTAATGATTTGTCGATAAGCGGGGCCGGGATGAAAGGGGCAATTATTTTCAGGATTTCATTTTCTTTCAGCTTTTTTATGGCCGACAAAACTTCATGTACAGGTTGTTCGCCCGCGTTTAACATTTCACGAATATCGATGGTGGCAGAAATTTTTGATTCATTAAACCAGGCAGGTTCCTGTGTTAAATAATTTCCAGTTTCATTTTCAATAGTATCTGTTGTTGTCTGCCCGATTTCAGCCCTGAGTTCAGTGATCATTTCTTCCACTTTTATCCCGCCAACAATGGCTGCCTGTGCAAGCGTGGTTACCCGGGTTATGGTTTTGCGCAGAACGGGATTTTTCAGTTTTCTGAAGGGAGGGGCCAAAGCTATAAGCGTATCTTCCAATTGAGGATAAGCTTCCAAAAGGTCGGATATTTTTGTTTTGGGTGTTATAATCAGTCTCTCCATAATTATTCATTTTCGGTACTGTATGATAAAATCCTTTTTTCGCCTTCCAGTTCCCTGTTTTCGGTCAGGTCCTGCGATACTTCAAGTGTGCCAAGGTATTCGCCGTTTTCATCGCGCAGGGCAAAGTATTCAATTTTAATGAATTTGCCTTTCATCTGTATCCAGAACGGGGCATGTGAGGCTTTGCCTGATTTAAAATCTTCAAGAATTTTTTCAACAACATGCGTGCTTCCCGGTGGGTGGCAGAGGCGAACATCACGATTAATGATAGAGCGGTTTCTGACGAAAATACGCTCGTTGCCCTGGGTGAAATATTTTACTTTGTCGTTTTTATCAACAAAGGTCATGTCGAAAGGGGCCGTGTTCAGAATAGCCATGATCTCTTTTGCCGTGAAACTGCCCGATGGCAATTGGATATTTCCGTCGGAGCTTAATCCCGTTTCTTTCTTTTCGCTAAATAATCCTTCAGGTTTCCAATCCACTTTTGGATCATACAGGCAAAAACCAAATTCAAGGGTTTGCTTATGAATGTTCCACCAGTCTTCAGTTGTCAATAAGTCCATACTCATCGGGAAAAGAATTTCTTCTTCTTTCTGAACCATGTCGACCAATGCCTGAAGGGCAGGGAAGAAGAGGATGTCAAGTGAATCGGCCAGGTCATTTTTGGTAAGATCTTTGGTTTGTAAAAGTTCGATGCAGCCTTTCAGCTGTTCCCTTATCTCGTCGTGTTTGCCCCACATAACCTTGGGCGGCCCGGTTATTTCATTTTTTTCTAGGTGAGGAAAAACAAGGTACTCTTTACGCTGATAATGCTTGTCGACATCCATAATCTGGTTAAAAATGCCTTGCAGGGCAAACATATATTGCTCAAATTCACCTTCAGCAACAGTTGCCAGGTTAGTTAGCATCTCTTTGGCTTTTTCGGCTGCCTTTTTTATTTCGGTGTTTTCATTTTTGAACACATCAACCGGGTGTCCCTCGGGGATTTCCTTTGCCGCGCTTAAATCGACATTCCCCTCAAGGACGGCGCCGTGAATATCGCATAGTTTTAAAACTTCCGACTCGGGAAGTCCCTCCTGAATAAGCTCTTGCTCAACTTCAACCACCTCGCCGTAAGGGATGTTCTTTAATGATTCGATTAACTGCCGGCGGACTGTTTCGGCCGATTCGCCTTCATGTAATTTCAGGATCAGTTCTTTAAGGCGTTCTTTTCGGTAATTTGAGTTGTTAATTAATTCACTCATATCTCAAATGCTTATGGTTTTATAAGATTTTTGTTGGGTTAACAGGCCTCGGGGCTTTTGTAACCAATATGCGTGCAGGTGTATTGCCTTCGTTGCTTAGGTAATGGACAATGTTGGCAGGACTTTCGATTAATGTATCTTTTTCAAACACCTGTGATTCTTTTCCAACATATACAGTTGGTGAACCTTCCAAAACATAAAAAAACACATCTACAGGTGTTTTGTGCGGTTTTAACGTTTCGCCCGCTTGCAATAATATGTGCATGACCTGTGCCGATTCGTGATTATATAACTGCCGTACATCAACGTTGTGGGGATTTTCTTTTAGTCCTTCAGTTTTATAGCTTCTTGAAATCATATTTGTTTAATAATGTTGTATATGCAATAAACAATGCATTTAGTGATAAGTTCAGGAAAAGGGCTGAAAATAGAGACAAGTTTATACTTGCTGGTTGAATAAAGGAAGCCTTGTTCGGTTCAGATGACAATAATTTTATTAACTAATTGTTTTTTGCCGCTGTGCGTTTTTATAAAGTATATGCCTTTAGGTGAGTGATTTAGGTTTATTGTATTTTGAACAACGGGATTCAGTGTTTTTTTGAGCACAGCATTGCCAACAGCATTGTAGATTACGGCGGAAGCGGTTTCTTCAATGTTAATCAATTCAACTGTGAACCTACCGGTACCCGGGTTCGGATATACTTTTACATATTTTTGCAAACCCGATGTTTCTTCATTTTGGTTTTTAACAACCGTATTGTTTTTATCAGATGGAAGGTATTCCACAATATATTCTGCCTCGTTTTCGGAACAAAACGTTTGGTCGGTTGTGATGGTTGCGCTTGCCGTAGCTCCTTCCTGTATGTGTGTACCTGGCAAAAAAAGTATCGATTGGCCCGCGATGAATGCTATGGTAGCACCGTTTTCAATCGTTACTGTGGTTTCGTTTCCGGCAATGGTAATTACCTGTTCGGCATCGAAGCATTCAATCTCGCCGTGGTACAGTATTATGTCTGCCACATTCAGGTTAGTTGCAACTGCCGATACGGTAATGGCCGAAGTGTCGGTAAAGTTTCCGTCAACTGTTGTGGCCGTTATGGTTGTTGTTCCGGAAGCAAGGCCGGTGACAAGTCCGCCGTGGTTTACACTTGCAACCAATGTGTTACTGCTGCTCCAATTTACTTCCTGGTTTGTGGCATTTACGGGGCTGATTATGGCTGATAATTGAAGCGTTGAGTCGACTTTTATTCTTGCACTTTCCGTTTCGACCCTTACCCCGGTTACAGGTATATTGGTTGTGCATGGCAACTGAACATCGTCTTCAATAACATCGAACCAGAAATCGCCAAGGGCATCATAACCCGGTTGTCCGGGGTGTGTCCAGTCGCAGTTGCTTTGCCCCCAGGCATCGTAGTATTCGTTTTGCCAAATACTGTAAGCATCAACCTGATATACAGGTAAGCCTTCGCCTTTTTTTTCGCTCACGGCACTTACAATTAGCTGATTATATTCAACTGATTCGGTATTGCCTACGCCTCCCATCGGTATGATTGTTGAAACATAAAGCTTGCCATCCGTTGGTAAAGCTGCACAAATATGATCGATAAGGCTTCGCAAATTTGCAGGGGCATCGTCAACAACATCCTGTGCGATATCGTTGGTGCCAAGGTGCATCATAACAATGTCGGGAGTTGCCCAGGCCATGTAATTGTCGATATTTGCCAGTATCATGCCGGTTGTCCAGCCCGAATGTCCTTCGTGTTCAGGATATTGAAGCCCAGTTGCCGGGTTGGTTGTTAGCGATCCAACAAATTCAACACCGCAATCGAGTTCGGCATCAACAAGGTTTTGCCATAATGGAAGCCTGTAGCCGCCGGGAATAAAAGATATTGCAGCTCTGCCGTCGCCCTGGGTAATTGAATTACCAAGCGGCATAACCTTTAAAACCCTTCCTTCTGTTGGTGATATTACATTTATTTCACAAGTGGCAGTGTAGTCGCCATCGACAGTTGTTGCTGTGATGGTTGCAGTTCCAACAGACACACCCAACACAAAGCCCATTGAACTCACCGAGGCAACGTCGGTGTCATCGGAGCTCCAGTTTACTAGTTTATTGCTTGCATTTTCAGGATAAACAGTTACAGAAAGCTGTAAGGTATTCCCGTCAATTGTTGCTGAAGAAGGACTGACGGCCACGCTTGTAACAGGAACAACAGCAGTCGGGCTACCAAAATATACATTGTCCATATAAACAGTTCCTGTCCCTGTTGATGTTCCCCCTACACTGACCATAATATGGTTAATAGCAGTAAAGTCGATTTCATCAGCGCCATCAAAGTCGCCAAGTGGTATTTCTATTAAAGTGTAAGAAGTTGTTCTTCCCACTTCATAAACTGCAGTTACTTCATCTTCATCGGATAAAGTGATTGAAATTGTATTTGATGATGAGCTTGGCCCGTTAAATGCCATAACTAAATTTTCATACCTCGAAACATCGACTGAAGCAAAACCAAAACCAAAGCCGTCCCACCAGTTCGACAGGCTGTAACTGAACCTGTAATGCTCCGATCCTTCCTGCCCTCCGCTTGATAATTCTGTCAACGTGCCGTATGAATCCCAGGTATATTGAATATTATTTTCTTCATCCCTGTAAATCACAAACTGGTCAGGCAGGTCTTCAACCATTACATGGCAGGTATCTTTAAAGCCTCCTTCCTGGCTTGTAACAATAATATTTGTTGTACCTGCTGCAATACCCCCTACAAGCCCCTGTGAACTTACTGTTGCAATGCCTGTATCTTCCGACTCCCAGTCTACAATTTTATTGATTGCATTTGCTGGAATTATTTCGGCAGACAGATTTTCAGTATGGCCGCGGTTTATGGTTACGTTTTCGGGAGAGACTGTAATTCCGCTTACCGAAACATCGTTTACAGTAACATGGCATGAGTCGGTATATCCACCATCAGCTGTTGTTACAAATACATATACTGAGCCAACGTTAATGCCGGTAACATTTCCACTGCCAATAACAGTGGCCACATCTTCGTTTTGTGAACTCCACATTACAAATTTATTGGTCGCATTTTCAGGAGTAACAGTTGCTATAAGCTGAATGCTTTCGGTACCATCAACAGATAATATGTGTTGGTCAAGTGATACACCTGTGACTGCAACCGGTGGGGTAGCAGGTTCGCCTATGGCACATAGATAACCATATAATGCCTGTTTGCCCCTCATGGTTTGTTGTGGTGTAAATTCGGTATGCGCGTAAACATAACGTACATCGTAGTAAGCTTCTGAAGCAGGCCAGTTGCTTACAGCAGGGTATCCTTTGCCGGAAAGCCAGGTTGGCCTGCCCATAACCATACTGCCTCCCCAATCGGAAAGGTTCCAGTAAGGCGTATGGCCCGGATGTACACCGGGCGCCCCATCGTCCCATCCTGATGTATAGGCTTGCATTGCACTTCTTTTGCCTTCAAGGTTGGTTGTAGCTGTTGTCATTTGTATCACATTGCCCGAATTTCGGCCCAGGCTCCAGTCGGCTTCAAGTATAAGTGCATCTTTTAAAAAAGCTTTTTCTGTTTCATCGCTTGTTACTGCATGGGCAAGAATGGTGCGTGGCACATGGATTTCGGTGTGGAACCATCCATAGTCGCCATCGGAAGAACGCCTCGAAGGTCTTGTTTCAGAATAATTAGCTTCTTCGAGCATGGCCTGATAAACCGCTGCCTCCTTCATGTTGTTGTACAGTGTTGGATAATTCACGGTTTGTGGTGTTTTCAGGTAGCCGGCCATTGCATAAACCTGGTTGTACTGATCGGCTTTAAAGAAATCGGAAGTTGAGCTGCTAACAAGGGTTTCATCGTTTATTACATCTTCATAAACGATACTGCCTGTAACATTGTATAAATATGCAGCCGCAGTCATTTTTAGGTCGCGACCCCTCAATCCGGCTGAAACATGCGTGTCGAGCATTTGATTTGAGAGCGCACCAGCATAATTGTACGCATTTATGGCTGAATCGCGGTATTCTTCCATTAAAGTTGAAAAGCCCGCAATACGGAATGCCTCGGCCAGCATGGCTGCATTGGCAGCATTGGCCCAGGCTGCCACAGGGGTATTGTCGGCCTGGTACAAAACGTTGCTGCTGTTAGGGTTGCTTAATCCATGACTGTAACCGCCCTGATACCTTAGGCGCAGCCAGAAGTCAACTTCATTTTGGGCTTCATCAATAATGTCGGGTATCCCGTTTCCGCTTTCACCTATTCCTAAATCGTCATAGAATAAAGCTCCACCTGATAAAATATAGGGCAAAAGCATATCATATATTATCGGTACATGTCCCAGGTGACGGTCCCAGTCGAGAGCATCGCTGTGACCACCATAGGCATTTGGATTCTCGGGACTTCCCGAACGAACGTAATTTGAAAACCACGACGGGCTGTCCCAGTTATCGCCGCTATGAGTACCCCATTCAGCATCGTATGGGTCAATATCAGTATTCAAAACTGTGGTATTTGCCGGGCTTTCACCCGGGATGTACAATGGGCGGCGGGGTACAGGGTACATGTCCAGGCGGTCTTCACCGATACGCATATAATAGAATCCCAATGTTGAAACCCTAAAGGGTTCAAAATAGATATCACTGGCAATTTCAAAATCCTGACTACAGCCAACACCTTCGATTGCAAGGCGGTAAGTTCCTGCTACATTAAAGCCTGTAAAGTCAGCTTTCCAAACATCCGACTGGATCAAATAATGGCCTGAGGCTTCATTGTCTAAATCGGTGTAGAAACTTACAGTACCAACAGGGTAGGCTTGTTCGTTGTCAACATCGTAAATGTAAATGCTGTTGCCTTCAAATCCGGAGTAATCCCTGTCGGCACCATCGCCCATCCACATGTATAAATCGGTGGCTTTAATGTTCGTGTCTGTTGAATATCCAACAAGATTTATGTGAATTGCTTCACTTTGACAATTGAAAATGTCGTAAGTGAAAGTTACTGTAGTTGAATCGGTGTTAGTAGTACTGTTAATTTCAATGGTGTATGTATAACCATCGGTCATTGAATCCGGAAGTTTCAAGATAATATAATGCTCCATTGTGTATTCATATGCAAAATCGCTACCTGCCCAGTCCATTTCAGCCAGTCCGTTTAGCTTTGACTTACGGTAGCAGTTTGAAGGATTTAAACCTGTTTCACCATATTCCGGATCATCAGAAGATTTTATTAACCAGTTACTAGTGTTTACTGCATTTGCTGTACTTAAAGCACTACCATATTCAACTACATAATTGTTATCGGTTTGATGAGTTGCAGTGTAAGCATTCGTGCCCAGGCCATCGTCAACAAACGCTACATCGCCATCTTTGAAATGAACCATTAAGAATTCTTTATCAACGACTTTAACTTCGATAAGTCTTGATGCCTGTACATTGTAATAGGCTAAACTCAAAAAAAATAATGCGATAATATATTTCAGTGAAGTTGATTGATGAAGGAATTGCATTTTTTTATTTTTCTGTTTCATGGTGATTTAATGTATAGTTTTAGGTGTTGCTTTTCGGAAAAATAAATTCAAATCATTTCAAGGCAAATTCCAAATAATCAGAACAAACCATTTAATAAATGATCATCAAAATTGTTTTTTAAATTATTGAAATGATTTTGTTTAACTCTCTCTTATATGTATTTATTCTTATAAATCAAAAAGGTTACCTTTTATAAAAATTGATCCGTTATGTTTATCTGTAGAGTCAGGAATTGAAAGAGTGATAGATTACGGACAGACAAATGGGATGCCCTTTACTCCGATATTGATTCAACTCGAAGATTAAAACGATGTAACCTCAAAGAAATTTGCTAATATTTATCGTATTTATTGCTGACTTTTTTTATATCCTTTTTGAAATTCTTCACATATTTTCCAAACTCTTTTTCCTTTTTACGCCGTTCGTTTACTGTGGCTTCAAAATGTGACCTCTCTTTTTCCATCTTCAGGTAGTTCTCGTAGGCATTTGGATCAAGCTCTCCGTTTTCAACTGCTTCAATAACGGCACATCCAGATTCACTTTTGTGTGTGCAATCCTTGAATTTGCATTTTTCTGAGAGGCTGATAATTTGATTAAAAGTGTTTTCAATCCCTTCTGAAGTATCAGCAATGCCCACTTCTCTCATACCCGGATTGTCAATAAGTATGCCTCCGTTTTCGAGAATGGTAAGTTCGCGGTGACTGGTCACGTGCCGGCCTTTGCCTGTGCTATGGCTTATTTGTCCAGTGTCCATTGTATCCTTTCCCGAAAGGTTGTTTGTAAGCGTTGATTTCCCAACGCCCGAAGAACCAAGCAGACAATATGTTTTCCCTTTTTCAATTAATGACACGAGGGCCTCATACCCTTCGTGCGTATTATTACTGACAGCAACTACAGGTATATTTTTTATCCGTTGTTTTATTCGTCCGATATATTCTGAAACCTGCTGTTTATCTAAAAGATCGGTTTTGGTGAGAACAATAACCGGACCTACGCCCGAGGTATTGCATATTGTAAGATACCTTTCGAGCCTGTTAATATTGAAATCCCTGTCGATTGCCTGCATTAGGAATGCAAAATCGATGTTAGTTGCGATAAGCTGTATTTCTCCCTGTTGACCGGGAGCCTGCCTTTTTATGGCTGAAAAACGAGGAAATATTTTATGAATGATTGCCAGGTCTTTGTCGTATGATGCTAAGGCCACCCAATCGCCCACGGCAGGGAAGTCCTCGCGTCCTGAGGCTGTGAAGCGTAGGTTGCCGGTAATTTCGGCATTAAATTCTCCCTTTTCGGTTCTGACAGTATAACGTTCTTTGTGTTCCGAGATAATTCTTCCAATCTCGAAATCTTCGGGGACAAATTCTTCTCTGAAATTTTTGAGTTTGCAATTATAGCCCAGGTCTTCCAATTTCATGGCAGTGATTCAAAAGATTAATGAATGGGTAAAAATGCACAAATTTTTTTGAATAAACAGCTACGGGGATTTAGTCATGATGGATCGTATTTATATGGCCCCTTTGGGTTTTGCATGTCTTTACTGAAGTCAATCCTGATTGCAGGGTGGTTAATGAGCCCGATTGGAGGGGTTTCAGCAAGCTTCCAGGCTTCATATATGCTTTCAACAGGAAACCACCGGAAAAGTTGTTTGTCGTTTCCATCTTCCCAGTCGACTTCTTCAGTAAACTCGTATAAATAAACCTGTCCGCAATTTTTGCATTCGAGAATTTTTCGCGTAAAGTGCGATTCCTGTTCAATTACTTCCAGGGTATGCAATGAATTGATCAGCTTTTTCTTTTCAATTTTATCAGCCTTCCAAAGGCAGCAATTCATATGCATTGTATATTGGTTTGACATCTCAGTATCTTTTTATAACATTATCTGAATCCATCCACCCTGGCTTTCCTTTCTTTATGTATTTTACGATTCTGTCCTGAAGGCATATTTCAATATTGTATTTTTTGAAATAGATATTTTGCAATTGAAGGTTCTGGCCAATGTATTCACTGTACCCAGTCCCTAAAGAGTTTTTAACATCTTTTAGTGAAGATCCGTGCGAAAGCCCCATGAATGTAGTTTTATAAAGCTCATCGTAGTATTTCATGTTTAAAAGGCTGTCGGTTTTTTCTGAACGGGGAAGAATAAGGTTTGCCAACAATGCAAGATAATGGTGCCAGCGTGATGATCCGAATTCAAAATAAATATGAAGGTTGACCTTATTATCTGAAAAGCCAGCTACCATGTATTCAAGTTTCCGGTCAGGGTTTGAATTGTAATAAGGGTCATTTTCAAGGTCAATGGGGGGGAGGCCGATGCTGTCGTTTTTCCATTCGCTCATCGCCTGGTTCAGTTCCCTTTCGAATTGCTCACTATAAAAATTACCGGGAATTTCACTGAGATAGTTATACAATTCATCCGTCCCGATTTCTTTTTCGGGAACAAAGTTCAGGCTATAACAACCAATATTTACAGGTTTATACCATTTTTCCTGAGCCATTGCTGGTTTATTGTTTAATAATATCAGTTGAACTGCAAATAATGCGAAAATAATTTTATAAGAGAAAAGTTTCATTTTTTCAAAATTTGCAATTAAATATACAAAAAAGAGCTGAGCGCTGGTATGGAGTTATCTTATTAAATGCATGATGCAACCAGCTTTGTTTTTTTTTGAATACTTTAGTGTAGATATTGCGTAAAATAGTTGATGTTAATCTTTTTCTGATATTTAAAATTATTTTTCCTAAGTCATTCTTTTTCATAAAACCATTTGTTTTTCAAAAAAAAGAAAATACTTTTGCAGTCCCGATTATCAAACGTTCCTGTTGTGTGGTGATTTGATGTGGTTTAACCGTGCAAAATAAAGACCCGGACAAGCTGGTAAGTCAGGTGTTTTTTGAGCCTCAAATTACAGGCGACACGCATGATGGCAGGATATTAAGTAATTAGGTATTAATATTTTAAACTTGAAAATCAAGTGGATTCATTAAGCTATAAAACCATTTCGGCCAACAAGGCCACTGTTAAAAAAGAGTGGGTATTGGTAGATGCCGAAGGCCAGATTTTGGGACGATTGGCCAGCAAGGTTGCCAAAATCCTCAGGGGAAAACTTAAACCTGAGTTTACCCCGCATGTCGATTGTGGCGACAACGTGATTGTGATCAATGCCGAGAAGGTAGCCCTTACCGGTAACAAACTTGCCGACAAGAAGTATTTTCGCCATTCGGGCTATCCCGGTGGGCAGTCTGTTCAAACCCCTGAGGATATTCTGAAAAAATATCCTGAGCGTTTGATCGAGAAAGCTGTAAAAGGCATGTTGCCAAAAAACCGTTTGGGAAGCGACCTTTTCAGAAACCTGAAAGTTGTTGTTGGCCCCGATCACAAATACGAAGCACAGAAACCCAAAGTTATTGATTTAAACAGCATTAAATAATGGAAGTGATAAATGCAATAGGAAGAAGGAAAGCAGCCATTGCCCGCGTTTATATGAAAGACGGCAAAGGCAGCATTACCATCAACGATCGTGATTATAAGGATTATTTTCCTCAGGAAACGCTTCAGTATGTTGTGATGCAACCTCTTAGCCTGTTAAAGGTGACTGAAAAGTACGACATTATTGTTAACCTCGACGGTGGCGGTTTTAACGGGCAGGCCGAAGCATTAAGGCTGGCCATTTCAAGGGCGCTTGTAAAGATCGATGCTGAAAGCAAACCTGAATTGAGAAAAGCCGGATTCCTTACCCGCGACCCACGCGAAGTAGAAAGGAAAAAACCCGGACAGCCTAAAGCCCGAAAGCGCTTCCAGTTCTCGAAACGTTAACAGTATTTTAAGTATTATAAACCAATTTTGTTTAGTATCTAAATCCATACGACTTCTGTTTCTGAATTTCAGGGACAGAGCTACTTATGGGTTGGCAAAACAGAATGTAAACAAGTTTTTTTATGTCAAAATTACAATTTGAAGATTTACTTAAAGCAGGTGTTCATTTTGGGCACCTGAAAAGAAAGTGGAACCCTCATATGGCTCCTTACATCTTTATGGAGAAAAACGGGATTCACATAATCGACCTGCAAAAAACCCTTGCAAAAATTGATGAAGCTGCCGGCGCGCTTAAACAAATTGCAAAGTCGGGGCGTAAAGTTCTGTTCGTTGCTACCAAGAAACAGGCCAAACAGATTGTTTCCGACCTGGTTGGCGCTGTAAACATGCCATACGTGACCGAACGCTGGCCCGGGGGTATGCTAACCAACTTCCCAACGATACGCAAGGCTGTGAAGAAAATGTCATCGATTGATAAATTAATGAAGGATCCTTCGAACTGGAACAATTTATCGAAGCGTGAAAAACTTCAGATCACCCGTCAAAGGGCAAAACTCGAGAAAGTGCTTGGCTCAATTTCTGACCTTACCCGTTTACCTGCTGCCCTTTTTATTGTTGATGTGATGAAGGAAAAAATCGCTGTTCGCGAAGCACAACGCCTTGGTATTCCCGTTTTTGCAATGGTTGATACAAACTCCGACCCAAAAGACATTGACTTTGTAATCCCTGCCAACGATGATGCATCTGACTCAATCAAACTTATTGTTGGTGAAATGTGCGCCTCTATTGCTGACGGACTGGGAGAACGCAAGGCAGAACGTGAAAAAGATATGGGCGAAAAGAAAGACCAGAAGGTTAAAACAAAGAAAAGCCCGGCCAAGAAAGATGATCTTGTTGAAGATGATGAAGATCTGCAAGACGAAAATGACGATATCGAAGATGATGATTCCGATGTTGATATCGATGAAGATGAAGATATCGATTCAGACCTTGACGATGATTCAGATATCGACGATGATGATGAGAAATAATTATTGAATATTCATCCATAATAATATTTGTAATGGAGATTTCAGCAGCAGAAGTAATGAAGTTGCGAAAAGCAACAGGAGCAGGCATGATGGATTGTAAAAAAGCCCTTGCCGAAGCTGAAGGTGATTTTGAAAAAGCAGTTCAGATCATTCGCGAAAAAGGAAAAGCAATTGCCAGCAAACGCGCCGACCGGGAAGCATCGGAAGGTTGTGTTCTGGGCAAAGTGAATGGAAATAAAGCCGGGATACTTGTTCTTAATTGTGAGACCGACTTTGTAGCCAAAAATCAAGGCTTTATCGATCTGACTAACAACATGCTTGATGTAGCGCTTGTGAGTAACGCCCAAAACGTTGACGAAGCAAAAGAACTAAAAATGGATGGGCGTTCGCTTGCCGATCATGTAACAGAACAAACCGGAATTATTGGTGAAAAGCTTGAATTAAAATACTTTGAAGCAATTGAAGCTGAATCGGTAGTAGCATATATTCACCCCGGGAATAAACTGGCAACCGTGGTTGGGTTTAACAAACCCGGCGTTGATGCTCAGGTGGCAAAAGATGTTGCCATGCAGGTAGCAGCTATGAACCCTGTAGCCATCGATAAAAATGATGTGCCTGAAAAAATAGTTAATCAGGAACTTGAAATTGCCAAGGAAAAATTCCGTCAGGAAGGCAAACCCGAAAACATGCTCGATAAAATCGCACAGGGTGCGCTTAACAAATTTTTCAAGGATAGCACACTCTTGAATCAAACATACGTGAAAGACGGCAAAATAACGATTAAAGAATTTCTTGCAGGTTATGACAAGGGACTAACCGTTACTGCTTTTTTACGTTACGCTTTGACCGACTAAACAGATTTTTTAATATTTGCAAACCGCTTTCTGTAAGGAGGCGGTTTTTTTTATTACTTTCGGTTAAAATTCAGGCCAATGGCTCAACGCTACACGTTAAAAAAGCAGGAACGGCTTAGCAGTAAAATTTTGCTCGATAAACTTTTTAAACAAGGGAAAACTATTTTTGCTTTCCCTTTTAAATTTGTTTTTATCGAAACTGATGATTCATCACAGTATCCTGCACAAGTAGCCTTTTCGGTACCCAAAAAGCGTTTTAAAAAAGCTGTTGAACGTAACCTTATACGCCGCAGGATGAAGGAAGCATATAGGCTGAATAAACATATTTTTTATAACAAAGCAGGGGTAAATGAAAGGATGGTTGTCTTTTTAATAATTTATATTGACAAAGAAATTTGCAATTATACCAAAATTGAAAAAGGCCTTGTGAAAGGGCTCAAGATGCTTGCCGCTCAATTTGGTACAAGTAACGAATAAATATTGAATCAATTTTATGAAAAAAATAATCTGAATACTGATAATTTGAATGAGAATTAAATAATTATTAAAAACCTAAAGCCATGATTAGAATAAGTTTAATTTTAATCCTGATGTTATCTTCAGGTTACGGATTTGCCCAGATATCAGAACATGATTTATTGGTTATTCCGAAAGAACACTTGTTGATTGTTCATAATTACAACACTTACACTGCTGACGTGGAAGGAAGCCCTTACCTTGACACTGCATTTACAATGGGAACTATGGTTTTGCAAGGCATTGCCTATGATATCCCAATGCGTTACAATGTACTCGATAACGTTTTTCAGGTTAAGTACAAAGGCAATCAAATGTACATAAAAAGTGAAGTGATTGACTCTGTTGTTTATTTGAATTCGACCTATTTCATTAAAAATTATGAAGATGAACGTAAGGTTTTCGAGGTTGTTAAGGAGACAGGAAAAAATTACTTGTTGAAGAATAATGTTGTTGAATTTATCCCGGCAACTATTGGTGTGCCTTTCAAAGAAAACGTTTATGCCCATTTCGAAGAAGGGAAGCCCCGTTATTACTATTCGATTGAGGGGAAAGGCCTAATTTATTTATTCAATTTCAACTCGCTTAACAAGTATTATCCCGGGAGCAAAAAGGCAATCAAATCGTATGTTAAAAAGAATAAACTTAAGTTTGGGGATGAAGAAGACCTGGCAAACCTATTAAATTTTATCTCAGGGCTTAATTAAAGGATAACCTTTAAAAACAGCATGGGGGTAAATGGTACCGCATTCGAATAAACCGAAACGGAACCAATATTTTGGGTAATCACAATCTTTTTCATGTTAGCATATTTAAGGTTCTGTGTGTCGAAAATGTTCAGGACCGAAAAGCCAGCTTCAAAATTTTTGCCCCAGGGCCTGAATTGGTATGTTACGGCAGCATCAAAACGGCTGTAAAAAACATTACCTGTTTCATTGGCAAAAACCTGCTTTATCAGCTCCATGCCCGAACCATAAACATAATTGGCTGATATGAAAAATTTCCCCAGGTTATAAATGCCAGCAATTTTAAATTCATGCCGCTGATCGTGTGGCGCCGCTGAATAATCGGGCAAAGCTTCGGTAAGCGGCGCCAGCCTTTCTTCAGCCTTACTTAAACTGTATGATGCCCAAACCGAGTTCCCTCCAAAATCTTTTTTGACATAAATATCAACTCCGTAGGCTCTGGCATCGCCAAAACTGTAAAGATACCCTTCAATAATCCTGTTGTTTATTGTACGTGAACCGTAATACCGGCGGGTTAAATTTCTTGTACGTTTATAAAAAGTTTCAATATTAAAGGTAAGGTTGTTATTTGAGTAGTTAAGCCCCAATACATAATGAGTTGCCCTTAATACTGGAATCCTGTCGTTTACAGTAACCCAAAGCCAAGTATAATTTTGGTCTTTATCTACATTGGTCATTTTATACATGTATTGGTTGTATAAGCCCCAGGATGCATTGATTGTAGCGTTTTTTACTGGTTTATACGATATCGAGAACCTTGGTTCAACCTGTGCCTTTTGTATCTTGAATTGGTAAGTCAGCCTCATTCCTGTTTTGAGAGTAACTTTTTCGCCAATTGGTAAATGATCCTGGGCAAAAAGCAACATACGTAAACTTTCGAAAGTTTGGGTGGTGTCCAGCTGGAGGCCAGGTTTTGAATTTAATGAATTTGTGATTGAAGTATTGTTTACCAAAAAGCTTGCACCAAATTCAAGTTTATGGCCTAAATAAAAATTCACAGTGTTCTGGTTTCTGAGGGCATATTCCTTGGCTTTATTCCAAATACCTGAAAGATTGTTCGAAGAGGCCTCATCTGTTAAAAGGTTTTTTAATTCAAATTCGTCGGATACTTTTTTTGAATATGCTGAATGGGAAAAACTAAAAGTCGAGTTGTTTATGTTACTCCAATTCCGGTTATAAAAAATACTACCTCCAAGTTGTTGATTGTATTCCGAATTCACAAATTTCATCAGGTAAGGGACTGTTCCCCAGGAGCCATTTTGCCTTTTACCAAAACGTTCTGTTTCCGTCTCGGCAGCAATCTTAAACTGATCGCCTCCACCATAAAGGCTTATATAGAACTGGTCGGTATTGTTTAGCAGGGTCGAATATTTCATATTGAAGTCCTGAAAAGAATAATTATCAGGATATACATCAAAATCGAAATTAAAACGGTTGTTTGATTTTTCATTTCCTGATCCTGGTTGGGTAGGGGCAAAAATGTTGAAATCGCTCGCGGAATATAGGTTGTAGTAAGTTTGACGGTAGGCAACCAAAATTGAAGAATTCTGAAAGGAGGGTATTTCAAGCATCAAGCTGGCAGTTGTAGGGTTTACATTGAAGCTGAAAACAGGCTTTTGCAGGTTCCCGTTTTTTCCGGTAATATTAACCAGCCCGCCAACCCGGTTTCCGTAACGGGCATCGAAGCCGCCTTTGTAAAGCTCAATATTTTTGACAACGAAGGGATTGATAACGCTTATGTTGTCGTTGTAGTTTTTTAAGCCAAACAGGGTAAACCCATCGAAAATAACCTGGCTTTGCCCCTCATAGCTCCCCCAGATAAGCAGGTCGGTTGCCTGTTCGCCCGAGGCCAGAACACCGGGCATTAACCTTATAAGGTTAAAAACCGAATTGTCGCCCTGACCTGGCAAAAACCTCGAAATATTGTGGTTGATTTTTATTTCACCTGGTTTTTCACCAACCAAAGTGGCTTTTTCTATCACGTTATTCTGCACAATAATTTCGGGTAGTTCTTCCGAAAGGGGAACAAGTTGAAACTGTTGCCCGGTTTCAGCAAAAACCAATGTGTCGTATATATAATAACCTATATGCGAAATTCTTATTCTAAAAGAAGTGTCGGCAGTTGAGGTATAACTGAAACTTCCCACTACATCCGAAACAAGTGCATGGTTATTAACCTGGATGTGCGAAAATGGAAGCGCTTCAAGCGACCCGGCTTCAACTACGTTTCCTGAAATTATGGTGGTTTTGATAAGTTCCTTTTTTGTCTTTTTTTCTTTTTTGGGTACAATAATGTATACACTGCCAGTATGTTTTAAATCGAAGGGCAATCCTTTGATTAAAAACAGTAAAAGGTCTTCTTCCGATGAGAAAGTACGGTTGGCAGTAATGGTGTATTCCGATAATTTTTTGTCGTTAAACGATAGCTGAAACCCATACTGGCTTCGAAGGCCCACAAGCAATTCGTTGAGCGGTTTTTTATCGGCTGCGATTGAAAATTCAGTTGTTTGGGAAAAACCACTAAATGAAATCAACAGGAAAAGAGTAAAGGCAACAATTTTTCTGATCATTCTGTATCGGAAATTATGGAAAAAGTTCCAGGAGTTTTTTCAGTAAACTTTAACCCTAGTGCAGGACAAATATAACCAAGAATTTCTTCAACCCTTTGATCTTTTGTAAAATTCCCGGTGTATAAAAGGTTGTGGCCTGACATAAGCTTTATGTTTACGCCATATTGCCGTTCAATTTCCTTAAACACGATATGTGCGGGTGTAGCCGTAAATAGGAAAAGCTGGTCTTTCCATAAAATTTCGTTCCGGGTCTCAACCATATCCAATACTTTAATTTCGCCTTTAAAGCTTACAATTGCTTTGCTGTCGGGTAAAAGGGTCGATTCTTTTTTCGCAGGTGTAGTAATTTTTACTTTGCCTGTTATGCAGGTTACCATGTAAACATCGTCGCGGGAATACACATTAAAGCTTGTGCCCAATACCCTTGTTTCTCCCAGTTTTGATACTACAATGAATGGTTTGCCGGTTTTAACGGTAAATAAACCTTCGCCTTCAAATTTCATTTT
>JAFGEV010000013.1 GCA_016931385.1 Prolixibacteraceae bacterium | reverse complement strand
TGGCAGGGTAAAACTGTCCGTTTGGTTTTCGAAGGAGTAATGACCGACACCCGTGTAACCATTAATGGTTCATCAGCAGGCGATGTCCATCAGGGCGGTTTTTACCGTTTTCAGTATGACATTACAAATTACCTGAAATATGGTTCTGAGAACCTGCTTGAGGTTGAAGTCAAGAAAGAATCGGATAATGCCAGTGTTAACCTGGCCGAACGACGTGCCGATTACTGGAATTTCGGAGGTATTTTTCGCCCTGTATTTCTGAAGGTGATGCCATCCGAATTTATTGATAGAACGGCTATAGATGCCAAAGCTGACGGCACGTTCATTGCAGAGGTTTATCTCGGTCTGTTCACCGGTGATGATATAGAGGTTGCTGTACAACTGATAAATCCAAAAGGCAGAAAAGAGGGGAACAAAATCGTTTCCAGAACCAAACAAGGCAGCAATAAAGTTGTTTTGCGGTCTTTCTACGACAATATTAAGCAATGGACACCTGAAACCCCTAACCTTTATACAGTTTTGTTCGAACTAAGGAATAAAGGGGAAGTGGTTCATCAGGTTCAGGAACAGATTGGATTCAGGACCATAGAAGTACACGAAGGCGACGGATTTTATGTTAACGGAGCAAGGGTAAATATGCGTGGGGTCAACCGGCACAGTTTTCGCCCCGAAACCGGACGCACATTAAGCAAAGAACAAAATTACGAAGATGTCCGGTTAATGAAAGCCATGAACATGAACACAGTGCGTTTGTCGCATTACCCGGCCGATCCTGATTTTCTTGACGCTTGTGATGAACTGGGCTTGTATGTATTAAATGAAATTGGTGGCTGGCATGGCCGATACGATACCGGAATTGGAAGCAAAATAGTACGGGAAACCGTTACACGTGATGTAAACCACCCGTCGGTAGTGTTTTGGGACAATGGGAACGAAGGGGGCTGGAACGTTGAACTCGATGACGATTTTCATATCTACGATCCCCAGAAACGCCCGGTAATCCATCCACAGCAGGACATGAGCGGCGTTGAAACTATGCACTATCGTTCGTACGGTGAAACACAGGAATACCTACGCGGGGAAATGGTTTTCTTTCCAACTGAATTTCTTCATGGGCTCTATGATGGCGGCCTTGGAGCTGGTTTGTACGACTACTGGAATATGATGTTCCCACATCCGCGCTGTGCTGGTGGTTTGCTATGGGTTCTGGCCGATGAGGGAGTTGTTCGCATCGATTTGGATGGGAAAATCGACAACGACGGCAACCATGGAGCTGACGGAATTGTGGGCCCGCATCACGAAAAAGAAGGAAGCTTTTATACCATAAAGGAAGTATGGTCGCCTGTTTATATTGATATGCCGGATTGGCCTGACGATTTTGATGGCAGAATTCAAGTTGAAAACCGTTACGATTTTACCAACCTGAAACAGTGTACCTTCAAGTGGAAACTGATACGTTATGAAAATCCTGGCGATAAAGAACAGAAAACTATAATTAATGAAGGTATTGCAAAAAGCCCTAACACTAAACCACATGAGAAAGGTATTATTCAGGTTCCTTATCAATGGGGAGCTGCAAATGCTCTTTCTCTTTCGGCAATCGACCCATTTGGCAACGAAATTTACACATGGAGATGGAGCCGCAAACAACAAATGGCTTTATCGAACCCGGCAGATGAAAAGGGTGCTACATGGGAATTCCGGGGTTATTTTCTGAAAGCCAACGTTGGCGATATGGAACTTCGCTTCAACAGGGAAACGGGAATGCTTATTCAGGTTCATAAAGCCGGGGATACCATTTCATTCTCGAACGGCCCTCGTTTTGTGGCATTCCGAAGGGGTGACCGTTCTCCCGATGGATGGGTTGCTGAAAGTTTTAAAAAAGGAGATGACCGTGTTTATAAGGATATTTCAGGAACAAGTAAACTGACCAATTTTCAGGCCAGGAAAAAAGGCAAGAATGTTGAAATATTTTCAGAATATTTTGGTCCGCTTAAAAATACGAAATGGACCATTACCTCCACGGGTGAAGTACGATTGGATTATACATACGAATACGACGGAGTGGTTGAGTTAATGGGCATACAATTCGATTATCCGGAAGACAGCATGAAGTCGATTCAATGGTTGGGAGAAGGCCCATACCGGTCATGGCAAAACCGGGTTCATGGCACCGAATGGGGTATATGGGATAACGATTACAACGATCCTGTGCCGGGAGAAACGTTTTTTTATCCCGAGTTCAAAGGCTTTTTTGGAAACTGGCATTGGGCAACATTTAAAACAACCGAGGGCAAAATCAGTATGGCAACCGGTTCGTTCGAAAATTATCTTGGAGTGTATGCACCACGCGATGGCCGCGATTCCTTGCTCTATAGCTTTCCAGGCATGGGTATATCGGTATTGGATATTATCCCTGCTGTTCGTAATAAAGTAAACACAACCGACCTTATTGGACCTCAGTCGCAGGCAAAACATGTAAGTGGGGAACGTTCAGGTACCATTTGGTTTCGCTTTGAATAATTAATAACCTCAATATAAATATGATTTTTCTATCTGGAATAAAATTTAATAGCGCCCCGTTGGGGCTTTACCTTCTTAATTTGACAATTAACAAGGGGCTTACACCCCATGCTGATTATAAAGCCCCTGTGGGGCTAATGAATAGAACAATTCAATGTAGAAAAAATATACGAACATAATTTTATTTTCGGATGAAAAACAATTTGTTAATCATATCATTACTATTTATCTTATTGGTTGACTGCCAATATCAACCAACACCTTCACTAAAAAAAACCTTTCAATCTCCTCCCGACCCGGCAATGCCCTGGGTATTCTGGTACTGGATGCGGGCAGCCGTTACCAAAGAAGGCATAACGGCCGACCTTGAGGCAATGAAAGAAGCCGGGATAGGA
>JAFGEV010000127.1 GCA_016931385.1 Prolixibacteraceae bacterium | reverse complement strand
GGATTCCATGCATAAACCTGGTGCGTATTAAAACACACCAAATCAAACATTCTGTTTTTGAATTCAAGATAATTCATCGGCACTGTAAAATTATGTTGCCAGCATTTTAGTTTCTATTTTGCATTAAAAATAATGCATTTTAGAAATAAAACAAACAATATTGCTTTAATAAATAAAATGAGTTTAAATAGAAACACTATTGTCCGGTTAAAGTAAATACAGACAAACAGATTGCTTCACTTCGTCGCAATGACTATATTTTGAAAGCGTTAGCTTTGTGGAAGGGGTTGGTTGGCGGTTGTGCCGCCAACCAACCCCTTCCTGTAAAAAACCCTTGAATCGTGGGTCATTGCAGCCTCGCGAAGCAATCTAAAAGTTTTACCGGACACTACTGAAATAAAAACAGGAGTATGAAGACAAATCATACCCCTGTGAAGCCAAATTGACTTGGTGATCCCACCGGGATTCGAACCCAGATCGTCAGAACCGGAATCTGATATTCTATCCATTGAACTATGGGACCATTTTATGGTGGTGCAAAAATAGTAAAATTCCCTTTTTAATTGCAAGTTCAACTATTTTTAGTTAATCAATTTTGGCTGTTGATAAATTGTTCGAAAGGGAATACCCATCGAAACCAGATATTTTTACTTTTGCCATATATTATTTATTGAGGATATTATGACAGCAGACGGAGTTGACCTTTCAATAAAATTATTGAACTCGTATATTGAAAGCTTTGGTGGCTTGTCCGAAAAGCAGCAAAAAAACTTTGAAATAAAACAGAAGCATGCATTACGGGTTGCCGATATTTCAAAATGGATGTGTGAAAAACTGGAATTCGCAGAAGAGGATAAAAATCTGGCTGTTGTGACAGCCGTGTTTCATGACATAGGGCGATTCCGGCAACTTATGGAACACAATACCTTTAACGATTTGAATTCTGTAGACCATGCCGAACTGGCGGTTGAGATTCTTAAAAAAGAACAGTTTCTCACGAAATTGGCGTGTAATGAAGAAGAAGAAAATATAATTTACGCCGCAATATTGGCACACAATAAATTTGATATTCCAAAAAAACTGGGAGAGAAAGAATTATTGTTTGTACAATTACTGCGTGATGCAGATAAGCTGGATATATTGAAAGTTCTAACCGATTATTATTCTGACCGAAATGCTGAGCCCAACCATACATTAACATGGGAGTTGCCCAAGTCGCCGTGGGTTTCCGACACGGTAGCCAAAGAAATTCTGGCCGGCAAACTGGTTTCCAAAAAAAATGTTGTATCCGAGCTGGATGTGAAAATAATGCAGATGTCCTGGATTTTTGATTTGAATTTCAGAATTTCAGTGGGTTACGTGCTGGAGAAAAGATTCCTTGAAAAAATTTATGATTCAACCACCAAAAGCGACCGGATTATTGATATTTACAGAAAGGTAAAAGTATTTGCTGAAAACAGAATGATGGGGTAATGCAGAAAATTATTCAGGTATCCACACCCGAACACGATATTTTGGTTGACATCACATCCGGAATAGAAGAGATAGTGCAGGAAAGTAAAACAACTACGGGCCTTGTAAATGTGTATGTGCAGGGAGCCACCGCCGGGATTATGATTCAGGAAAACTGGGATGATTCTGTTCCAAAGGATGTGGTTCATTTAATGCAAAAACTGATCCCCCACGGAATATGGCAGCACGATGCCCAGGACAATAACGGAGACTCGCATCTGAAAGCCGGACTTGTGGGGCCTGGCGAAACCATTCCGATTATTAACGGGAAAATGGGACTTTCTACCTGGCAGAATATTTTTCTTTGTGAATTTGACGGCCCCAGGAGGGTACGAAATATTGTTGTAACCATTGTTGAAACGAAGGCATAGTGGCAAGAAGACTCGTTTGTATCTGTAACTTTGTAGAAGAAAAGGAAATTGTTGATTTGCTTAAAAAAGGGGCAAATACAACAGAAGATATTCAGGGAATTTCCAGGGCAGGGACAACCTGTGGCCGCTGTTTGCCTGAGATTGACCAAATAGTGGGGGAGTTTAAAAAAACAGAGCCCAAAGACCCGCAAAAAAAGCTGGACTTTGGGCTGCAATAATAGGTTGCATGAATTTATTTAGAATAATCTTGACGCAATACTTTGATTTCGGTTTCCACCAATTTCGTAAGAAATCATAACTTCATGAGTTCCACTTTGATAGCTTTTTAACTGAGAAGTCGCAAAATCTACAGAATATCCAAACCTTAGTTTATTGTTTATAATCCACTGGGCAAGCAACCCGAATGAGTCGCCTGTACGATACATGGCACCCAGCCACACGCGGTCTGCAATTAAAAAATTGGTAGTCACATCCATCTGAAGCGGTGCCCCGGCTGTGACTTTCCCCAACAGAGTGGGTTTAAATTTCAGGTTTTCTGAAAGTTCAAATACATATCCGGCCATTAAAAAGAAATGGCGCAACTCTGCCTGTGTGGAATAATTTTCCTCATTCTTGAATTCATTTTGAATCATTTTTGGGACCGATATTCCAACATAGTAACGGTTTTCGTAAAGAAAGGCTCCGACACCAAAATTAGGCATAAAACTGTATTTTGATGATCCCATAAATCTCGGATCATTGTCAATTACGTCATAACTGCTCAGATTGTTCGAATAGCTTGAAAATCCTGCTTTTAACCCAAGACGAAGTTTGAGTCCTGCATCATTTACCTGAAGAAGGTACGAATAGTCGCCAAAAACAGAGAGTCTTTTTTCAAGCCCGAATTTGTCGTTGATGATATTCAATCCCAAACCTACTTTTTCATTTTTATGCAACGTTTGAAAAGTAAAGGTTTGCGTTGATGGCGCATTCTCAATCCCTGTCCACTGCTCTCTTGCCAGAACCATAAAACCCATGGTTTCCCAACTACCGGCATAGGCCGGATTCACGGTTTGTGTATTGAACATATACTGGGTATATGTGGGTTCCTGTTGGGCCTGAACCGTGCTGCCCGCTAAAATTAGCACAACAACAATCCATTTTGCACAATTATTCATTTTTGATAAATATTGTATTTTGTTGAATAGCGTTTTCATAATACCTGTGTTTTATGGATGAATTAATAATTTACGTATACTGTTCCTTTGTAAACTTCGCCATTGTCCAGAATAAGGACATATACATACGTTGCAACCGGAACTTTATTATTTCCTACCGTCCAGTTATTATCAGATCTTCCATCCCACCAGGCATCTGCTTCGCCATGACGGCTGATATTTCCATATCCATCCTTTTCGAAGACCAGATTCCCCCATCGGTTATAGATCATCATCTTCGCGTTTTCATTGATTTCCCCGAAAGTTTGTTCTCCCTGGTCGCATGTATACACGATTTTGAAGTACTGGTTGTATGAATCACCGTCGGGTGAGAAACCATTTGGTATCCTTAATTCACATCCCTGAGCCAACGGTGGTTCAATATCCTTGGGCTTATCATCTGAGTCTCTCCAGGCTCTAATGCCGTCTTCATCATAATCAGGAAGAGGTGCATTTCCTCCGGTTGAGTTATTGTGAATGTTCCTGCCATCAATATTATCGTAGTTATCATCCAGTCCGTCAAGGTCTGCATCTGTTCCTGCAGGATAAGTTTCGGGAATACTGTCAATAACTCCGTTTCCATTTACTAAATCAAATCCTTCAATGTAATCTTCAATACCGTCATCATCAGTGTCAGTATCAATGAAGTCCGGATCTCCGTCACTATCGGTATCAGCAAGCTCGAAGTATGCGCCTTCGCTGTCGGGGTCGTACTGGTCATCCCATCCGTCACCGTCAGAATCGCTCCATACAGGCGCTCGGTAGGTGCCTTCAGCCTGAGCTTCGATATTATCAATAATACCATCGTTATCCGAATCTATGTCGAGGTAGTTTGGAATACCGTCGCTGTCAGTATCGGCAGTAAATGTTTCATCAATATCCAGAATGCCGTCATTATCATCATCAATGTCAATTTCATCGGGTACATTGTCGCAGTCGGTGTCAAGCATTACGGTAATTGTAACCACAGCCTGGTCGCATAAAGCAGCGTCCGGATTTTCCGAGTCACATATTTCATAGGTAAATTGAACTGTTCCTTGAAATCCGTCAACCGGATTATAAGTGAATGTACCATCTTCATTTTGAATGAGTGTGCCATTTTCAACTGAAACAATTAGTTCAGGTGTTGTTAAATCGTCACCATCCGGATCTGAATCGTTGGCAACAACATCGATAATAACTTCTCCGCCGCAATTTCCGGCAATTACAGTATCGTTCACTGCTACCGGAGGCACGTTTACTGAATTTACATTTAACAGTACCCAGGCTTCATCACACTGATTGTCAGCGTCACAAATTCTGTAGGATAATGAATCAACTCCTGTGTAAGCTTCTTCCGGTGTGTATATAAATGTTCCGTCTGTCAGGTTGATATCTGAAACGGTACCATGTTCCGGTTGAGTTAGTATCTCAAATGTGGCAGCATCAATATTATTGTCGCAATCAACATCATTTACAAGTGGCTCAACAGTTTGTGATGTATCTTCAGGTACATCTGCCAAGTCATTGTTAGCCAGCGGAACAGATTTTATTACGATGGTCTGTTCGCAGGTGTCAGCATTTCCTGAATTATCGGTTGCAATCCATTGTACAATTGTTGTACCTGCAGGATAACTGCCCGATGCATCGCCGGAATCGTTGAAATTATTGGTAATTGTGCCAATTGAGCAATTGTCAGTTACTTCCGGTACAGGAATGTTGAGTTCAGTTTCACATGTTTCAGAAGAAATAATCGTGTCGATATCTTCCGGACAAATAATTTGCGGAGCCTGCGTATCATCTTCTGTAACTAATACAGTGGCATTATCGCTGCAGCCAGTTTCCAAATCGGTAACAACGACAGAATGTACACCGGGTGATAAATTGGTTACTGTTTTTGTAGTATTTCCATTCTCCCAGAGATATGAATAGTTTCCAGAACCTCCTAAGATTACTGTTACTGTTGCAGAACCACTGTTTGGAACGCCGCATTCGGCAGGTGAAATGAGTGTGGTTACCGCCCTTAATTCATCATACTCAGCTATTGAAGCGGAAGATGATGCAGTACAGCCATTAACGTCAGTTACTGTTACGGTGTAGGTACCATCTGATAATCCATCAATTGTCTGTGCAGTTTCGCCGTTACTCCATAAATATGTGTAAGGACCAACTCCACCTGAAGCTTCAGCGGTCAGGCTCCCATTGGATGCATTGTAACAAATATTGCCGGCACCGGTAATCTCAACAGAAACATCGAAAGGTGGTTGCTCTACAATTACGGTATCGAAAGCCATGCTGCAAACACACGTACTGTCTGTCACAATAACGGAATATTCTCCAGGTTCGGTAACCTCAATAGAAGATGTTGTTTCTCCTGTACTCCATAAATACATTACATGTTCCGTTGTGGCATCAAGAGTTACAAGTGTGTTTGTACATGTGATTTGTGCATTACCTGTAATTTCAACTGTAATTATTTTTTGGTCAATTGAAATTGTCTGAACAGCACTTGCTGTATTTCCGCATTCATCTGTTGCAGTCCATGTTCTTTTGATTTCCTGAAGACAATCATCACCTATCATTTCATCTGAATAGGTAACAGAAACTTCATTACTGCAATTATCAACTGCTGTTGCAGTGCCCGTTGCTGCAGGACTGTTGTCATCACCGCATACAACACTTATATCATCAGGAATAATTAATTCCGGTGCAGTATTGTCAACAACAGTAATGGTTTGGTTTGCAGAAGTTGAGTTGCCGCACTCATCGGTTGCTGTCCAGGTTCTGGTTATAATTGAGTTGTTTGCACAACTTTCTGCCCAGTTTGAATACGGAGTTCCTTCACCTGAGTTGTATAAGTACCCAACTTCGCCGATGGATAATGCTTCGTTAAAAAATGCAATCTGGCTTACATAGGCCTTAAGATCAAATGAACCATCTGATTCCTTTCCAATCCTGAACGGGAATGATGTATCTGAGGTTCCTGAAATATTGGAACCTGAAACAGTAGTTGGTATCTCCGTTCCATTTATAAAGATATGCCCTGAATTATTTTGTCCTAACCCGTCATATGTACATACAATGTGATACCAGCCGCCGCCTGTTGTAATAATTCCGCTTTCAGATAAGAAATCGATTCTTGTGCTTGTATTGTTTTCAAAAAATGAAAGGCCAATACCTCCGTTCGGAGTAATATATGCGACCCATTCTCCGGAAGTTCCGGGACTTTTCCCTCCAATGATGTGGTAATAACTTATGTTGGTGGGATCTATCCAAACTGAATAGGACATAGGTGCAGTACCATCCAATGAAATGGAAGGATCGTCCGGTAATTCAAGGTATGTATCCGGACTTTCACCAAACTGAATTGCTCCCGGTAAATTAGCAGGCGCTGACACTCCGTATGATAATGCATTGTAAATGGAGGCATTTAACTCGTTTTCTGTAGCATCATTTATGGTAGTGCCTGAGGCTTCGTTCATTTCATAAACAAAGACAGCGTTTTCTTTTAAGTCATTTCCAGATACAACATCGGTAAATGATATAGCTGGATTACTGTCGCAATTGTCGGTTGCTGTTGCCAATCCTAATAAAGAAGGATCGATTTCCTGATCGCATTCAACAGTAGCATCAACAGGAATTGTTAATTGAGGAGCAGTATTGTCTTCAACAGTAAATGTTGCTGTTGTGCCGGATTCATTTCCACACTCGTCAGTAGCTGTGAATGTTACTGTTGCACTTCCGCTTACTCCACATCCGTCGCTTAATCCGGTAAAATTATTTGTCCAGATTACTTCACCGTGGGTTACTGTTGCTTCACCGGTTCCTCCATTGCTGTTTAACCAGGTATTTAACTCAGTCATATAATCATCTGAGCAACTTACTGTTTTATCACTTGCTTCAGAAGTAATTACAGGAAGAGTATCTCCATAAAT
>JAFGEV010000126.1 GCA_016931385.1 Prolixibacteraceae bacterium | reverse complement strand
GCCAGAATGCCCATTAATCCAACAATATACCATGGATGTTCGGGTCGCAGGGTTTTAAATGCACCAAATGCATTTTTATTGGTTATCCGCCCAATCGACAATTCCGATAACATAACCGGCAAACCTATAAGCAATATAAATCCCAGGTAGATTAACAGGAAAGCCCCTCCCCCGTTTTCACCGGCAATATATGGAAACCGCCATATGTTGCCCAGGCCTATTGCCGAACCGGCTGTAGCTGCAATTACACCAAACTTACTTCCAAATGAATCCCTGTTTTGACTTAATGTATTCTGAACGTGAGCCATATGATATCGTTTATAATAAAACGGGTAAAAATAACAAACAAATTTACTCTCCATGCTTGAAAACAAAAATATATTTTCAACAGTTGTTTTGATAGGTAATAAAACATAAATGGAAGAAGTGTTAAGGTTACCTTAAAACGGGGAACAATGGCAAACAATGTTCTGTTTTCAATAGAATTATAACTAACATTGTAGCCTGAAAAATTTAACCCAACAATTGTTTGAATTCAGTTGAATGTATACTTTTGACCAGACCAAAAAAACCGACACACAATTTTGGCTAAAAGATTATTAACAAATAAAACCTTTTTAAAATGGCAACAAGTTATAAGGAACTAGGTTTAGTAAATTCCAAAGAGTTGTTTAAAAAAGCTGTAGACGGGGGTTATGCAATCCCTGCCTATAATTTCAATAACCTTGAACAAATTCAGGCTATCCTGCAGGCATGCGTTGAAACAAAATCGCCCGTTATTCTACAGGTATCATCGGGCGCCCGCAAATATGCCAATTCTACCCTCTTGCGTAATCTGGCACGCGGCGCTGTTGAATATGTTAAAGAATTGGGATGCGAAATTCCTATCGTGTTACACCTTGACCATGGAGACACTTTTGAACTTTGCAAGGATTGCATCGACAATGGCTTTTCTTCGGTTATGATCGACGGCTCGCATCATTCGTACGAGGAAAATATTGCCCTCACCAAGAAAGTTGTTGAATATGCACATGCACATGATGTAACAGTTGAAGGCGAATTGGGAGTGCTGGCCGGAATAGAAGACGATGTTGTAGCCGAACACCATACTTACACTGAACCCGACGAAGTAATCGATTTCGTTTCCCGTACAGGTGTCGATTCACTGGCAATTTCAATTGGCACTTCACATGGTGCAAACAAATTCACTCCGGAACAATGCAAACGCGACGAAAACGGTATTCTTATCCCACCTCCGTTACGTTTCGACATATTGGAAGAAATTGAAAAGAAAATTCCGGGTTTCCCAATCGTATTGCATGGATCATCGTCGGTTCCCCAGGAATATGTAGCCACTATTAACAAATATGGTGGCGACCTTAAAGATTCAATCGGTATTCCGGAAGAACAGTTAAGGAGGGCTGCCAAGTCGGCTGTTTGCAAAATCAATATCGATTCAGACGGAAGGCTGGCAATGACTGCTGCTGTTCGTGAAGTAATGGCCAACAAACCGGGTGAATTTGACCCGCGCAAATACCTTGGACCAGCCCGCGATGAGTTGAAGAAACTATACATGCACAAAAATATCAACGTGCTGGGATCGGCTAATAAAGCCTGATATCAATAATTATGAAATATTCAAACCCGGTTGTAGTATTATGGCCGGGTTTTCTTTTATTCAGAAAGGATATCCAATGGCAATGTTCAGGTTAAAGTCGGAAGAGTTGTAGGGTCTGGTTCCTGGAATCCATCGTTGGCCGGCAGGTTGCGACGGGTCACGAAGTTTTACCCCCAAATCGGTACGTATGATGAAATAATTTGTAACCAGCCTTAATCCAAACCCTGTACCAACAGCAAATTCGTTATAAAAGCCATCGAACTTAAAAACTGCACCCTCACGGTTATCGTTTTCATTAATTGCCCATATATTTCCGGCATCGCAAAACAAGGCCCCTTCAAAAAGCCAGAAAAGTTTAAACCTGTACTCTATATTGGCCTCTATTTTGATATCGGCCGACTGGTTTGGATACTCATCGGCACCTGCGGTATAAGTGCCGGGCCCAAGGGTACGCACCTGCCATGCCCGTATTCCATTAGCCCCCCCGGTAAAATAACGCTTTTCAAAAGGCATAACCGGAAAATTCCCGTATGGAAATGCAATGCCAAAAAATGCCCGGGTTGCGATCGAATTATATTTATCGAAACGGTAACCGTAACGAAAATCGAAATCCCCCTTCAGGTATTGGGCAAAGCGGGTACTGAAAAGTTCATAGTAAGAATATCCTTCGTTCTGCTCATCATTCACAGGCTCGTTGCCCAAAATCGTACTTGCCAGGTAAAGCATATTCCCAGCCACTTCAAGGTTCATCCTTAAATAATGATAATAAGGCCGTTTCTGAAAATCCTGGTTATTATATATAAAACTATAATTGCTCGACGAAATAATGTGATTGGTATAACTGCTCTTGATATATAAGTCCTTAATTGAATTGATAAATGTAGAATCGAACTCAAAAATCCAAACAGCATTCAAATCGAGCAAGTTAAAATTATGGTTAATGAACTGGCTCGATTTCCACTGATAACCAAAAGTTGCATTAAGGATTGAGCGTGTATAATCGGGGCGTTCCTGGTAGTTGTATGCCATTGAAAAACGCGTAAAAGGCATGGAGTAAAGGTTAAATTTGTGTTCATCGACTGGAAACCAGAAACCCGGCACTGTTAACTTTGCTTCCCCACCCAATTCAAGCATATTAAACTCAATGCTTCTTTCATCGATAATCCTTACCTGCCTTTCGGTTGCCCCGCGGAAAGAAAGGTCGAAAATTTCGGCACCCCGGAACAAATTCCTGTGTTGATATTTTATGTTTCCTGCAATTCCGAGGTTCCCCGAAGTGTTTGTCCCTTCAATATCGACCGAATAATTCTGCTTAACCTGCATGGGAAGGAACACCTTCCCCGACAAATAACCCTTTGTTGAATCGGGCCCTTTTATATCGGCAAACTGAATATTAACATATTTAAACTGCCTTAACGAATACAGGTTGTTAAACATCCGCTCTTCCAATTGTTTGTTGTATTCTTCGCCCGGATTAATTTCTATGGTTTTCAAAAGAACATTTTCCCTGACTGGCATGGGATTTTTCGTGATAAAAGTAAAACCGTTGTCTTCTATTGTATCTTTTAGCACCGGCAAAAGGTCACCTGATCCGGAATAATCATGTCCGTATGTATGAAAGGCATAATTTTCGACGATATACTTTTTATGCATAATTTCAACTTCGGGGTTTTTTGCCGAGCGTGCATTCTCAATAACCATTTCCACATTAGCTTCATTCGAAAAAAGTGAAGAATCGATCCTGTAGTGAATGTAATCTTCAACAAACCTGTAGTACCCGTTATTTTGAAAGTGCCTTGCAACACGCGAACGCTCTTTGTCCAAAACATCTACATCGAGAATATCACCTTCTTTGAACAAAGATCCCGGCTTAATTTGCTTAAAGAGCCCGGCCAGATTATGGTCGCTGATTGTATAAAGAACATTCTTTATCCGGTAAGGCTCACCTGTTTCCACATGATAAGTAACAAAAGCCCTTTTGTTTCTCAAATCAACTTCATCGCTTATCTGTGCTTTGTAATAGCCTTTGTTAAAAAAATATCTTTTAAGTTGTTGAACAGATTGATCTTTCAGCCCCTGGTCGTATATTACCGGTTCTTCACCAATTTTTCTTAACCAACTATTAGGCTTTTCTTTATTTGAAATATTGTACAACCAAAGGTGAAATTTTATAAAGCCCAGTATCTTAAGGTTTTCTCTTTGCCGTACATGTTTCATTAACCCGGCTTTATCAACTTGCCTGTTATCAACTTTAATATCGATATTGCTAAGCAGGTATTGGTCATCGGGGATATAACGGGTAGTATTGCAGCCAATAAACATTATTGCCATTGAAAAAAACAACAGCAAATGTAGTTTGATATTAGGTTTTTTTATTTCCACTCCTACAAAAATAGCAAACCATTTGCTTTGATATCTTAACAACTGGTTTTAATTTCGCCACATATAAAAGTAAATGCTAAGTAAAGCGAAAATAAAATTAATTAATTCTCTCACGTATAAAAAATACCGTGACTCAACAGGCTTGTTCATTGCCGAAGGTGAAAAACTCACAAGGGAACTTGCAATGGCAAGGTTCAGTTTTAATTTATTGATAGCAACCGAGGGTTTAATGCCTTATTACGATTCTGTAGGCTGCGAAAAAATTGTTGCAACACCCGAGCAGTTTAAACAAATCAGCCAGTTTAAGCACCCTTCAAATGTTTTAGCTCTTTGTTACCAAAAACGCCTTAAACCCGATATTTCAGGTTTGAAAAATGAATTGTCACTGGTTCTTGATCAAATCCAGGATCCCGGAAACCTGGGAACCATCATCCGCTTATCATCATGGTTCGGGCTGCGCCATTTGATATGCTCAACTGATACAGCCGATTGCTATAACCCTAAAGCCGTACAGGCATCAATGGGGGCTCTGGCACATGTTGACATCCATTATACCAACCTGAAAACTTTTTTAAACGATGCAAAGGAAGCAGGCATTCCGGTTTACGGAACTTTTATAACGGGTAAAAATATTTACAACGAAAAACTTGACTCTAACGGTTTGGTGGTACTTGGGAATGAAGGGAAGGGAATATCTCACGAAATTGAAGGATTAATTGACAATAAGCTTTCAATTCCATCGAATAATTTTAACCGCCTTTCGGTTGAATCGCTTAATGTCTCGGTAGCCGCTGCTATTGTATGCTCTGAATTCCGCAGGGAATTTCTAAGCTGATTTGCCTTCAACTTTTCACAAATAACAAATCAATCCATACATTCTCAGCCTCCAGTTTTCTCATTCAAATTTTATTTATTGCAAATGCAACCTTTTCGGCACAACGTTCCCCATCAATTGCCGATGAAACTATTCCGCCCGAATAACCAGCTCCTTCGCCACAAGGGAATAATCTTTTTACCTGCACATGTTCTAATGTATCGTTGTCGCGCGGGATGCGTACAGATGATGATGTGCGTGACTCAACGCCCAGTATTATTGCTTCGTTTGTAAGAAACCCCCTGGCTTTTCTATCCATTTGCTGAAAGCCTTTTTGAAGCCTTTTAGCTATGAAACCCGGCATCCAGGAATGCAAGTCTGAAGATGTAAGCCCGGGATGGTAGGAAGTGTCGGGAAGGTTTCCGGATGTATTTCCTTTAACAAAGTCGGCCAGCCTTTGGGCTGGGGCAAGGTGAGAATTTCCGGCCATGTGATACGATTTTCTCTCCAGTTCCTCCTGAAATTTTAAGCCTGCAAGTTCACCATAGCTGGCATAACTTTTCAAATCATCGATACGGACTTCGGCCACAATGCCTGAATTGGCAAATTTTCCGTTTCGGTCGGAGGGTGACATTCCGTTTACTACCATTTCGTCGTTCGATGTCGATGCAGGCACAATTATACCCCCGGGGCACATACAAAATGAATACACCCCACGTCCGTCAACCTGTTCGGTAAAACTATAAGTTGCGGCTGGCAAATATTTACCACGTTCGGGCCTGTGGTACTGAATTTGATCGATCAGTTGCTGAGGATGTTCAACACGTACGCCTACCGCGAAATTTTTAGCTTCGAGCTTCAAGCCCAGCCCGTGAAGATGATAATAGTTTTCGCGGGCCGAATGCCCTGTTGCCAAAACAACTGCCTCACCTTTTACCAACATGTTGTTATTAACCTTGACGCCTTCAATGACGCCACTTTTAATAAGCAGACCGGTAACCCTGCTATTGAAATTTATCTCCCCACCTGCATTCAGAATTGTCTGCCTGATATTTTTAATAACCCGCGGTAAAACATTCGTACCTATATGAGGATGTGAATCAATCAGAATTTCTTTCTGGGCACCGTGATTGTAGAATATTTCAAGAATCCGGTTTATGTCCCCTTTCTTCTTCGAACGGGTATACAATTTCCCGTCGGAGAAAGTACCTGCCCCACCTTCTCCAAAACCGTAATTCGAATCGGGGTTAACACCCTCGTTACGGTGTATGGCGCCAATATCATATTTTCGGCTGCTAACATCTTTTCCCCGCTCGAATATCAATGGTTTAATGCCCAATTCGATCAGTCGCAATGCTGCAAATAAACCAGCTGGCCCGGCACCAACAATAATCACTTCGGGTTTATTTATTACCTGTGGATAATCAAAATGAATATCGGGAGTTTCAACCGGGCTTTCATTAATATATACCTCAAGCCCAAGGTTTATTTTCACATTCCTCCCCCTTGCATCAACCGAACGCCGCAATAAAAGTATAGCCGAGATATCATCAGGATGAACTTTCAACCTGCGTGCTGCCTCTTCCCTGATAATTTTTTCGTTGGAAGCCTGCCATGGCAAAAGCTCGATGCTAAGTTTTGTTCTCAAAAAAATGAATTTTATATAATAACACCAAAACCTGTAGGGTGGTTTAATTATTCGAAATGAAAACTCAAGGTAAGCATATTGGAATACATTTTTTGTAACGACATTTGGTAATACTGCGGTTGAGGAAGTTCAGGAAACTCTTCGGATAGTATATTTCCCAGGCCAATACTGTACTTTATTTCGGTGGATAACCTGAAAAACTGCAAATAAAGGTCCCATCCCATTCCAACTTCGGCAAAAAGACCAGTTTTATCAATCATCAGCAATTCGTCGCTTGCCGATTTTGAAATATCCCACCGGAAAGCCAACCCGCCCAACATATAGGGGCGATGGTTTATGATCCGTTTCGACTTATATTTTATGTATAGCGGGAAATCAATAAATGTTGAGCGAACAATAAATTCATCAATTACTCCGGGATTTTCGAGATCATGAACCGGAACATTGAAAACGATTTTTCGGTCGCCAAAAGAAAGTCCGGGCACAAATCGCAGATCGAGTTTTTCAGTCAAGCGTAAATTGGTTACAATTCCAACAGTAAAGCCAGGTGTGAGTTGAGCAATATCGGCCCTGAGCACCCCTCCGGCCGAGTCAATTTCATGCCGGTACCTTGAATCAACATTGTTGTAATTATAAAGCGGATTGTCGCTGAGTGTATTGTAGTGAATAAAAGTATAATCCATTGTGTTAATGCCAAGTGTAAATCCAAAATGAATGGTACGGTCGTCGAAAGTAGTTAAATTCGGTATCGAAAACCACTGCGCTCGCATCACAAAAGTTATAAACATCAGGGCAATAATTACAATTAACCGTTTCATTAAAATCTGTTTATAAATACAAACATAAAATGATTTATTTTATTGCGATATCATTCTATTAGTTCTTATGGCCAACATAAAGGCTGGAAATCCCAAAGGTAAATTTTTTATAATAACATTGCGAATATCCATTTTCTTCAAGGGCCTTCAGCACTTCATTGCCTGATATAAATCCGTCTATCGATTCGGGCAAATACGAATATGCCCTGGTATTTTTAGAAATTAAACGCCCGATAAAAGGTAAAATCTTATAGGAATAGAACCTGTATAATTGTTTTACCGGGAAAACCGAAGGCTTTGAAAATTCAAGGATCAACAACGGAGAACCTTTTTTGAGCACACGCGATATTTCCTTCAGCCCCTTACCCAGGTTTTCGAAATTTCTAATTCCGAATGCAACCATTGCAGCATCGTAGGTATTGTCATCAAACTTTAGGTCTTCGGCATCGTCGGTTATCAGCATTATTTTATTTTCAAACCCGAGCTTTGCAATTTTTTTCTTTCCTTCATCGATCATTTTTTCCGACAGGTCGATACCGGTTATCTTCATATTGCTTCCCTTTGCTGCCATAATTGCCAGGTCGCCTGTTCCGGTTGCAATATCAATTACATATTCAGGACTATATTTTTTCAGCTCCTTTATCAAACGTTTTCTCCATACAATATCGATTCCGAACGATAAAAAATGGTTTAAAAAATCATAACTACGGGCAATGCTGTTAAACATTGCCCGCACTTCATCTTTTTTTCCCTTACCGGTGTTAGCTGGATTTACCAATTTTATAATTTATAATGATTCCGACATTTTATCGATAAACCCGTATGATACATCGTCGATACGGATTTCACCCTTGGTTACATGGCCAAGGGTAAAGAAAGGGATTTTCGATTCGAACATGAAATCGACAAATTCTTCTTCCTTATCAGGGTTAACGCCAACAATTACCCTTCCCATCGATTCCCCGAAAAGGAAACAATCGGTGCGTGTTTCTGCATCGGTAGTAATATCAAAACCCAGCCCCTTTGCCCAGCCGGCACGTAACAGACTAAAAAACAAACCTCCTTTGGCTACCGGCCCTGCACTTTCAACAAGACCCTTTTCAATCAGCTGGGATACAACACTTAACAGCGAAGCTTCAAATTTCAGGTTGAATGCAGGCAATGGTGAGTCGGAAATGCCATGATAAAATTCAAGATAATCAGAAGTACCAATATCTTCAGCTACCTTACCAATCAGAAATATGTTATTACCTTTATTTTTAAAACCCGGGTTCATTGTTTTAACTTCGGCATTTTCGCTGCAATTTAGTACGCCAACCAAGCTTAAAATAACCGTTGGCGATTGTGAGCCATGCTCACCAAAATAATCAAACCTGATTTTTTTGTCTGAAACTTTAAGCCCATATACTTTTGCGGCATTTTCGAGGCCCTGCTTTACACCCGAAGCAATAAACTGCCCGTTTGGGTCGCTAAAGTTGATGTGGTATAACATAGCAGTTATGGCAACCGGTTTAGCCCCCTGGCAAACCATTTTCCTTGCAGCCCTCGAAACCAGAATTTCTGCCGCCTTTTGTGGATCGTTAATAATATGATGGTGCATGGCATGTGTGGTCATCGACATTAGCTTTGAACCATCACCAAGCTCAAATATGCCCGATTCTTCAATACCGTCGGATACCATCATGTTTGAATCGGCACCAGTTTCGGTGAAGTCGTTGAAATAATTCAATGGCGATAAATTCGGGTTCACCATCAATTGATCAATAACAACGCTTATATCTTCTGGCGCAGGTATCTGATTGATATCAAACTCGCTTCTTATTTTTTCCTGTTCCATGGTTAATCCTTTTTTATTCAACACAAAAATAGCGAAAGCATTGAACTTTCAACAAGTAATTAAAAAGAATAATCTATTTTAGCAATTCGATCGTTTATTAAAAAACATAACACTATGTCAAATATCGCATTCATAACCGGCGCCACATCGGGCATTGGTAAAGAAACAGCAAAAACATTAGCCCTGCATGGGTATCGCGTAATTATTAATGGCCGTAGGGAAAACCTGTTAAACGAACTCTCGGAAGAGATCATTACTTTAACAAAAACAAAACCCTATAAACTCGTGTTTGATGTTCGCGACCGTGAAGCTGTGTATTCAGCAATTAACTCTTTGCCCGATGAGTGGAAAGATATCTCGCTTTTAATAAACAATGCTGGGCTTGCTGCCGGTTTTGAACCATTACACGAAGGCAGCTTTGAAGACTGGGACCAGATGATCGATACAAATATTAAAGGTATCCTGAATGTTACAAAGGCTGTTGTTAACTCAATGCTTGAAAAGAGAAGCGGCCATATTATCAATGTTTCATCAATTGCCGGAAAAGAGGCCTATCCCAATGGAAATGTGTATTGTGCTTCAAAAGCAGCTGTTGAATCCCTGACCCGTGCCATGCGCCTCGACTTTTTAAAATACAACATAAAAGTGGGCTCGATAGCTCCGGGCATGGTTAACACCGAATTTTCAACCATCAGGTTTCATGGAGATAAAGAACGTGCCGATAATGTGTACAGGGGTATTGACCCATTGCTGGCCGAAGATATTGCCGAAGCAATCCTTTTCATGGCTACACGCCCACCTCACATGAATATCGATGATATGCTTATTACAGCAAGCGCCCAGGGTTTTTCACGCGAGGTATTCAGAAAGTTATAACCGCGAAGTCGCAAAGGCGCCTTGTTTGATCTACTTTTTAACCGCTAAGGCGCTAAGGCGCAAGGCTTTTATTTATAAAGACCATTAGCGGCCCAAAATGCTTCTTCTTTGCGTCTCGGCGTCTCTGCTGTTCGTTTTAATTACATAAAACCCTGTTCTTTGAGAACGTTTAAGAATTTTTCAGAAAAGTATTCATTGTCGGCCTTTTTATAACGGACATCGGTAAAAACCTGCGCAAGGGTTTCTTTTTGATTTTCCTTAATGAATTGGAGATTCTCCTTGAGGATTTCTTTTTCCCTGTACATATCGTTAATGCTTTGTTCTGTATAATCCTGATAGGTTTCGTTATGTACAACAGCCTCGAGTGGCAGCCTGTCGGTCAATCCCGGGTTTTCATCGGGCCAGCCAACAGTAAGGGTTGTAATTGGCACAACACCTTTCGGAAGTTTTAATATTTCAATTATTTCTTTGGCATTGTAAGTTGTGGTGCCCAGGTAGCAAATTCCTAAACCTTCGGCCTCTGCAGCTATGGCCACATTTTGTGCAACAAGTAAAGCATCAATGGCGGCTGTTATAAACGACAGGAAATTGTCGTAACCCGGTTCAGCTTTTCGTTGCAAACACCATTTATTGAAACGGTTAAAATCAGCACAAAAGGTAAGAACATTTGGCGCTTCGCTTATCATCTTCTGGTTGAAATGGGCAGGCGCTAATTCTTTTTTAACGTTCGCATCAGTTGTATTTATTATTGAATAAACCTGCATGTTTCCGGTTGTTGATGCCCTTGTTCCGGCCTCAAGTATCTTATTTATCAGTTCCCCGGCTATAGGTTTATTTTTATACTTGCGTATGCTGCGGTGCTGTAACAATGTTTTCATATTAATATTTTTAGCTAACGTCCTGCAAAAATAACAGATTTTTCCCTACACAGCCAATAACAGGTTCTTCGTTCCAGGATATAATAGTATCGCCCTTACAGGGCTTCATTTGCATCATTTCATTTTGAAATAGCGCCATGCGCTATGCTTATGCTTTAAGGCCGTTGGCCTTATTAATTCCAATTATTATCTCACCCTTGCTTTTGTTATTTGACCCTTTCAGTATCTTATTGTTTTAAAAATATATTTTTCTGCACTCTTTTTACTCCCCCTTTAGGGGGCTGGGGGGTATTATCCCGATATGCTTTGCTATCGGGATTAGTTCGACCAGCAAATTCCAGTTCGCTTCACTCCTGGAATTTGGGTCTCACTAAAATAAAAAAGGGAGACCAAACGGCCTCCCTTTTTTAATCAATCAATTCGGTATTACCTCTTAATAATCCTTTCAGTTTTGGCGATACCATCTACAGTGTGCAATGAGATGAAGTAAACGCCGCTACGCAATTCACTAGTCGGGATTGTATTGTTAGGATTAATTACTTCCTTGACAAGTTGTCCGGCAATGTTTGTAATAACCGCTTTAGTAATTATTACATTACTTGAAACATTCAGTTTGATATACTTATCGAATGGATTCGGATATACAGCGATGTCGCTTCCAAATTCGTCGATATTGTTCATCCTTGAAAGGTTCATGATGTCGGTTTCTACTTCACCGCGTGGTTCAACTTTGTATTCAGAGTTACGTCCGTAAACTACACCGGTTACCTGATAGTTGTAATCCAGCAATACATCGTATTCACCCCACAGATAGAGACTGATTGTGAAGGCGCCTCCGCCGATTGTCCAGTCGTCTGTTCCGCTCATGGCAGCATCAGCACGGCCAACAACCTGTACAAGTACGCTTTCGTATCCTTCGCTAAGTGAAGTAACAATTATCGGGTCAACTTTAATCATTGGTGCAATGTAATCGATAGATGTAACATCTATTATTTCAGTTATTCCGTTGTATTCAGCAACAGTACCCTGAATTTCTACCGCAGAACCAATATTAACAGTTTCATTGTTAACCCTGTCGTATACATAGACACCGCTCCATTCAGCATTAGCATCCTGGATGTAGTAACCATTTGCATCAACAGCAGTAACAACACCACGTGTGATAACGATCGAATCAACCAGAGGTGATGCTTCGGTCATACCCTGTATTTGTGCAATTGTTTTAACAGGTATTACAGGTTCTACAACCGGTGGTACAATAACTACCGTATTTGTTGCTTCACCAATATTTCCTGAAGGATCAATTGCATAAGCCTTGTAAGTTCCGGTTTCGAGGCCGGCAGCACTTACAACTACAGGTACGTTAGCAGCAATAACTGCTCCCGATACGGCTTTTCCTGCTGTAATTGCAGCCTCAAGGCCAGCAGCAGTAGGAGCTACATCGTCTTTGGCCAGATATACTGTACCAAGTTCAGTACTGGTTATTGAAGCTTCACCGGTTTCGTTATCAATTTCGGCTTCGGCTGTCAAAGTTACAGTTGGAGCAGTTGCATCGCCAGTTGTGAAGATCCACTTGTTGGCGTCGGTGATACCGGCAAACTCGTTACCAGCTTCATCGGTAATTGCTCCAGGAGCTATAATAATACTATATGTAGTATTTTCTTTCAGACCTTCAACGGCAATGGTCAATGTGTTGCCACTAATCATTGATTCTACAACCTGATAATTGAAGAAGTTTTCACCTTCAATTTGTTCTTCAGCCTGGTCACCAACGGTTACGAAGCGGTCTTCACGTGTTCCGGGAGCAATCCTTTCATCACAGAAGTCGATCGAAATAGTAGTGTTCACAGGTACATTACGTTCAGCCCTTTGTGGGGTAATGATGTTGTAGCAGTCAACAAATATCGGGTCGATTACAGCCAGTGTCCATTCTTCCGGATCGGCAATTCCAGGACATTCTACTGCGATAGGAGCAGCGCTTGCATCAACAAATGCACCAGCGTCGATCAGTATGTAGTAGAGTCCGTAACGAACTGCAGTAGGAGTATAGGTGTACAGGCTGTCGCCATTCGATTTAGCAGTAAAGTCAGCTGCAGCAATGGTTTCAACTACTTCGTCGGTAGCAGCATTGTAGATTACAATGTTTCCGGCGGCAGGAGCAACTGCATCGGTAAACTGAACATTCAATTGCAGGCCTACATAGTCGCTTGCTGTGCTTGGTGAACCAGAGGCCAGAGGAGCGATAATGTCAGCAACTTCGAATGAGTCAGTTGTTTCAGCAACCGGGTTGGCAATGCAACCAAGGTTAACATCAACGAATGCACCGGCAGAAATTACAACATCGTACCAGCTTTCACTCATGAGGTCTTCAAGGCCAACAGTCCATGTAATACCGCCATCGGCAGTAGCAAAGTCGGCTACATCAATAGCTTCTTCGCCAACAGTTACTGTTCCGCCTGCAACAGGTGCAACAACTTCGCTAAATTCAAGAGCCAATTCCACTGCTGCTTCTTCAGCAACTTCAGGTGTAAGGGCTACTAAGAATGGAGCTGTGTTTTCACCGGTTGTGAAGTTCCAGCTGAATGCAGCGTTCGGTAGTGGTGAATGAGGATCACCATCGAACAACATACCGGCAGGTACATTCACGGTTAACAATGTAGAATCGGGCAGGTTGGCAACCGAGAAGGTTACTGTGCTGCCATCTTCACTGATTACTGCTTCTGCAACAGGTATTTCAGCAACTATAACATCGTCTGGATCGGTAATTGTAATCGAGCCTTCACCTGCTGTAACACCATGCGATTCGTTTGCGAAGGTTATTACAAGGTCGGCTGTGGCCAATACGCATACATCACCATCTATCGGAGCAAATGCAGTTGGTGCAGGAGGTGTGTTGTCACCTGTCTGTAATTCCCAAACGCCTACTCCGCCAAAGTCGGCAGCTATCGGTGTCGATACAGTTGAAGTATCGCCAAGTGCGCCAGCCTGGATTACTACGTTATAATTGGTTTCGTCAACCAGTACGATTCCTTCTGCGGCAAGGTCAACTGTTAATACAGCGCCACTGCAATGTGCAGGAAGAATTTGTACTTCACCTACTAAACCTTCTTCATCGAATACCTGTAACATTCCTGTAGGAGCAGGAAGCGCTTCAATACCTTCTGCGAATTCAACCTGCAATGCGCTGGCTGCTGCGATAGTAAGGTTTTGAGCATCTTCACCGTCATCGGCAATGTTCGGGCTGAGTATATCAGTTGCGCCAAGGAATACATCATCGGCTGCGGTCTGGAACCTCCATATGAAGGCGTTTCCAATACCTGCAAAGAATGCTGTAGATCCTGGGTTGGCATTGATAATTGCACCCGGGTCAACGATTACATAATAGAATTCGTTTCCGTCAATATCATCACGTAATTTAACGTCATTAACTGTTACGGTATTTCCAACGAATACTACACTTTCGTCATTAATATCTATTTGTGTCCACAATTCCTGGTTCCATGTACCAATACCGTTTACAACTGTATAAACATATTCGTAAATCTTAATGAAACCAGCGTTAGGTGCAACCGGTACAGGATTACCTGCTGCTGTGCCATCATCGGTGAATGTCATCACGAGTTCGTCTGCCATAGCCCATCCATGGTCATCGGCCGGGAACGGTGGTGCATATACCTGAGGTGCGGTAGCATGGTTATAAGGCGGATCAATGGTAGCCAACATTGGTTCAAGGTCGTTGGTCACAGTGAATGTCCAGGTAACTGAGTCACCTACACCTGTGTAACCAAGATTTGCAAAGTCGGTGATACCACATGCGCCATCCCATCCTGATACGCGTATTACATACATGCCTGAATTTTCGAACATGTTGTCCGGGTCGAATGTAATCACATCCTGTGTGAACCCATGGTAAGGATCGGAACCTGTTATGGTGATCTTAGGATCGCTGAATGGAATAAATTCAACAAAGTTACCAAAGTCATCGCCCAGGTTGAATCCGTCGAGCAGGTCGTTATGGTAAATGAATACACCACGTTCATCACAAGGAGTCAACTTAATGTTTTCATCCATTCTGATTGCAAGGTTGCTTCCACGAGGTACGCTGTTGGTAATTGAAAGCAGGTTACCTGCTTCATCGCGAACATTGTTCGGGATATATTCAAGTGCCAGCGGCGGTGTAGCATCAGCTGTCTGGAATACCCACTGATAGTATCCGTTAACATCGAGGTTGATTGCTTTTGAAGGAATTGCGTGACACAGATTGATGTCAGTTACAACCCCTGCCGGAACAATTACATAATATGTACGGAAATCCATCAGTGTTTCACCATCCGGGAACGGAATGTACAGTACGTTGTTATCGGTAGTAGTTGTATCAGGATCAGCAGTCTGTCCCTGAGCTTCAACCAATACACAGTCATCAACGTTTACAACAATATTTTGTTGTCCGTGCATCCACCTTACTTCAATTTCACCAGAACCTTTCACAAGAGCTTGATCGTAAGTAATCCACAATCCTGAAACTGTGGAAGAAACAGGCGATGCTAAAGTTGGGTCATTCGGTGGGTACAATGCAGTCACGTCAGGGCCATCGTTGTCTTCAACCCTGAATACACAGCTCTGTCCAAGGAATACGTTACCGTCAGGTATACGATCCTGGTCTTTCATTGTACCTCCAAGGAATTCAACCATATAGTAAGCTTCTGATACAAGCTCATCATCCCATTCAATATCGATGGTAGTTTTACCGTCGATGATGCTTACAGTTATGTCATCTACATCAACATAATCTTTTGAAGAGTAGGTTAATGCATAAGGTGAACTTGTACCGTAAGATGCTCCAACCAGGCGTGAAATACGTAAGAACGGATTTGTTGCATCAGGCTGGATCAATAATTCAGGACGTAACGGCAGGTTGGCTTCTGTCCACCAGTTCACGGTTTCACTGTTCCATGTCAGGTAATCATCATAGTCGATGCCAACATAAGGTGTTTGTACCATTACAGTGTTGAACTGGAGGCGCAGCGGGCCTTCGGCATTGATACATGTTGAGCATGGGCCAACATTTTCGCCATCACAATCAGCTTCACATACCACGGTCTCACCATCGTAAATGGTCAATGTCGGAGGTATGTCGTCACGGGTTACTATGGTGAGCAGATCAGGATCGGCTTCAAGCTCGCGGTGCTGATCGGGGTTGCAATCTTCATAATCGTAACCTATGCCACCATTCAATGCAACATGATATTCTGAATTACTGTCGAATCCGTAAGGCACCTGAGTGTTCAGCGGTGACCAGTGGTCTTCGGCATTGTAAACCCAAACTGTAATTGACTGGCTTCCCGGGTCAACGCCTACGATTTCATAATCGCGTGCAGCAATCCATTTACCAGCGCTTGTATAGTTAGGACCAAGCAATGTGGTTACATCGGTTGAACCAATCAGGTTTTTAGTAATCGTAATCAGTTCATAAATATCATCGAGATACTGATTTTGTTTCAATGAATCGCTACCAAAGAAACTTGTGTAAGCATCCCACAATGATTTATAAGCGCTCGTGGGTTTTTCAGTATTCTTAATATATATTTCTTCGTCGAACTCAATTTTGAAGTATGATGAAGTAGCAATATGTTCTGGCAAATCTTCCAGGATAGTCCCTGAAGGAAGGTTAGCGTAAACATTGTAACCATATTCATCATCATCAAGTACAACGTCAAGATACGACATGTGTTCGTGTACGGTAGTTGTCGGAACAGGAGGCAGATAGTCTACAGTTGTAAACGACCATGTGTATCCAGGTCCTGCAAACGACATGTCATTGCAATAATCCCATACATTGCCGAAATTATCTTTAAATACTCCTGAAGGAATACGTGCAACATAGGTTTCGTTGCTCCTGAACTGTATGCTTGTTGGGAAGAATACATCCCAGGTTCCGTCACCGTTATCGGTAATTGTAGCCTGTGCCAAAGGAATCCTTTCGTGAGGCACACTGTGTGTCGACTGCCTGTAAATATACAGGTAAAGTGAATCGGCATTACCTGAAGTGTTAACAAGCAATGTGTTGTTTTCACGGAATGTAACAGTAATGTCAGCATTTTCGTCTACACATACAGCTCCGTCTTCAGGATCTGTTTCAGCAAGGCAAGGTGCTGTTTCGTCGGTAGTTTTGAACCAAAGAGCTTTACCAACTACTTCAGGATAGTAATTCAGTGCTGAACCACAACCACCATCGTCGCTAATAGCATAGCGGTCGATTTCGAGGTAGTACATGTGTTCTGACATCAGAGGAGCACGTGTTCCTGTTCCAACAGGTACAAGTTGTTCTTCAATACCACTTACCGATGCTGTATCGAGCGGATACAATACAATCATAGTTGTATCAATTCCGAACGGATTGTTTGCATGGTTGTAAGGCAGTATCTGGTAAGCCAGAGGTACACCAAGGTTATTTTCATAGTCGCGCAGGTTGATATGCCATCCTTGCAGGTCCATATCATTTACCTGTATGGTTTCGTTGAATACCAGTACGATTGAATCATTCAGCGGGAAGAATTCTTCATGTCCTTCGCCCAGAACATTAATTTCCGGATATGTTTCAACGATAATTGGCTTATCGTCATCGCAAAGCGTACATGTCAGATAAGGTAAAGTAGTTTCACCATTTCCTCCAGGAAGTGCCGGAATAAAGTCACGAATGCGGTCGAGTTCTTCGCCTGGGAAGTCATCTGCTCCACCGTTCCATGGCCATTCGGCTAGGATTTCAGAATCCTGATCGAAATCATCTGATTCATCGTCGCGTGCCCAAACCTGTACCCTGAAATCATAAGCTCCCTGAATTCCGTTCAGGCCTGTGATTTCTTTTGTTACAGTATTTGATCCATCTGTAGCAGCTTC
>JAFGEV010000125.1 GCA_016931385.1 Prolixibacteraceae bacterium | reverse complement strand
CGCCGTATGGGAGCTGACAATAAACTGGTTCGTTATTCTAAAAAATCAGGGGAGGAAATCAAGTAATGGAACAAGTACCTACACTTCAGAAAAAATACAAAGAGGTTGTGGTGCCCGCGCTCATGAAGGAATTCAATTACAAGAGCGTTATGCAGGTGCCAAAGCTTCAGAAAATTGTGCTGAATCAGGGGATGGGCGCTGCCATTGCCGATAAGAAACTGATTGAACTGGCAACCGAAGAAATGACAAACATTGCCGGCCAAAAAGCAGTTCAAACCCTCTCCCGTAAGGATATCTCGAACTTTAAACTCAGGAAAAAAATGCCTATCGGCGTACGCGTTACTTTGCGCAGTGCCCGGATGTATGAATTCCTCGAAAGGTTAATCGTTGTGGCATTGCCACGTATACGCGACTTTAAAGGTATTGAAGGAAAACTCGATGGCAGGGGCAATTACACGCTCGGTGTTACCGAACAAATTATTTTCCCTGAGATTGAACTCGACAAAGTAAGCCGCATCAGCGGTATGAATATCACCTTTGTTACTTCGGCCAACACCGATGAAGAAGGTTATGCTTTGTTGCGTGAATTTGGTTTGCCGTTTAAAAATGCAAAAAAGAATTAAGATATGGCTAAAGAATCAATGAAAGCCCGTGAAATAAAACGAGCAAAGCTTATTGATAAATATGCTGCAAAACGGGCCGAACTTAAAGCAAAAGGCGATTATACAGGCTTGCAAAAACTGCCGCGTAATTCATCGCCCGTAAGGCTGCACAACCGGTGTAAACTAACCGGAAGGCCCAAAGGGTATATGAGGCAATTTGGAATTAGCCGTATCAATTTTAGGGAAATGGCAGCATCAGGGTTAATCCCGGGTGTGAAAAAAGCCAGTTGGTAATCGTATAAAGTAAAGGAATATGACAGATCCTATTTCAGATTATTTGACCAGATTGAGGAATGCAATCAAAGCAGGCCACAAAGTGGTTGATATACCGGCTTCGAACGAAAAAAAGGAAATGACCCGCATTCTTAAAGAAAAAGGGTACATCTTAAATTACATGTTTGAAGATGACGTGAATTATCAGGGCAGCATTAAAATTGCACTGAAATATCATCCCGAAACGGGCATCCCGGCAATAAAATCACTAAAGCGAATAAGCCGACCCGGGCTGCGCAAGTACTGTGGCTCAAACGATATCCCAAGGGTGCTTAACGGTTTGGGTATTGCAATTATTTCAACATCGCGTGGCATGATCACCGACAAAGAAGCACGTGATTTGAACGTGGGCGGTGAAGTTTTATGTTACGTATATTAATAAGGAGGAAAATACAATGTCAAGGATAGGAAAATTACCCATTGAAATCCCCGGCGGAGTAAGCATAAACGTGAGCGACGAAAACGTGGTTACCGTTAAAGGCCCGCTTGGAGAACTTTCGCAAAAGGTGGATCCTGAAATTGATGTGAATATTGATGGGAACCAGCTAACGGTTAACCGCCCTGGCGATTCCAAAAACCATAAAGCCAAACATGGCTTGTACCGGGCGTTGATCAATAATATGGTAACCGGCGTATCGAAGGGGTTCGAAATCAAACTCGAACTTGTTGGTGTAGGTTACAGGGCCGAAAACAACGGCCAGTTGTTAGACCTGGTACTTGGGTATTCGCATCACATTTATTTACAGTTACCTCCTGAAATTAAAGTTGAAGCGGTAACTGACAAACGCAGTAACCCTACGGTAACACTGAAAAGCCACGATAAACAACTTTTAGGACAGGTGGCTTCCAAAATCAGGTCGTTCCGTATGCCCGAGCCTTACAAAGGTAAAGGTATTAAGTTTATTGGCGAACATATCAGGCGCAAAGCCGGTAAGTCTGCCTCTGCTAAATAACCTATTAATCGGAATCATTATGGCTTTAACAAAGCAAGAAAGAAGATACAGAATTAAGAAGAGGGTACGGAAGATTGTTTCAGGTACTACCGATGCGCCCCGTTTAAGTGTTTTTCGAAGCAATAAACAAATTTACGCGCAACTAATCGATGATGTTACCGGTAAAACCCTGGCCCATGCCTCTTCTCTAGACAAGGAAATTGCCGCTGCCAGTGGCAATAAAACCGAAAAAGCAGCTTTGGTGGGTAAACTCATAGCTGAAAGAGCGAAAACAATAAATATCGAAACGGTAAAATTCGATCGAAACGGATATTTATATCACGGCAGGGTAAAATCAGTTGCTGAAGCAGCCCGCGAGGGAGGCCTTAAATTCTAAGAATTATGTCAGGAAATATTAAAAAAGTAAGAACCAGCGATTTGGAATTGAAAGACCGGTTAGTAGCCATTAACCGTGTAACCAAAGTAACAAAAGGGGGGCGTACCTTCAGTTTTTCAGCAATTGTTGTTGTAGGCAACGAAGACGGCATTGTTGGATGGGGGCTGGGTAAAGCCAGTGAAGTTACCACGGCAATTGCCAAAGGTGTTGACGCTGCAAAAAAGAACCTGGTAAAAATTCCGGTAATTAACGGGACAATACCTCACGAACAGGCTGCAAAATTCGGCGGGGCAAACGTGCTGCTGAAACCAGCTTCACATGGTACAGGCGTAAAAGCCGGGGGCGCTATGCGTGCCGTTCTCGAAAGTGTCGGTATTCACGATATCCTTGCCAAATCGAAAGGATCGTCGAACCCTCACAATCTGGTAAAAGCCACTTTCAATGCTCTGCTCGAAATGAGGGATGCTTATACCGTGGCTGAACAACGAGGCGTTTCACTTGAAAAAGTTTTTAAAGGATAGTTATGGCTAAAATCAAAATTAGGCAGGTAAAGAGCAGCATAGGTTCTACCAAAAGTCAGAAACTTACGCTCGAAGCACTAGGCTTGCGAAAGCTCAACCATACGATAGAGAAAGAAGCCACCCCGCAAATTATGGGAATGGTAAATAAGTTGAAACATTTGGTTAAGGTTGAAGAAATCTAAACTGAAAAATACGATTGAATATGGATCTCAGTAAGTTGAAGCCCGCACCAGGGTCAACACATAGCGAAAAAAGAATTGGAAGGGGACAAGGCTCAGGCCATGGTGGAACTTCTACCAGGGGCCACAAAGGCGCCAAATCACGCTCAGGGTGGTCGAAAAAGATAGGCTTCGAAGGAGGTCAGATGCCCCTACAACGCGTGGTACCTAAATTCGGTTTTAAGAATTTTAACCGGGTTGAGTTCAAAGCCATAAACCTTTCAACCTTGCAAACGTTAGCCGAAAAGCTTAACGTTTCAGATATCGATTTAACCACTTTATCAGAAAATGGCCTGGTTGGGAAAAACGATAAAGTGAAAATTTTAGGCAAAGGCGAATTAACTGCCAAATTGAACGTGAAAGCTCATGCTTTCTCGAAAAGTGCTAAAGAAGCTATTGAAAAATTAGAAGGTACAACCGAAATCATCTAGCCGTTGTCAAACGGTTTGATGATCAAAAAAGTTAACTTATGAGAAAGTTAATCGAAACCCTGAAGAATATTTATAAGATTGAAGACCTGAGGTCGAGGTTGGGAATTACACTGTTTCTGATCCTCATATACAGGTTAGGTTCGTTTGTGGTGCTGCCCGGGCTCGATCCGGCCATGCTTGGCGCCCTGAAATCGCAAACCACCGACGGGCTGCTTGGTTTGCTCGACATGTTCTCGGGCGGGGCATTCTCGAATGCTTCAGTCTTTGCTTTAGGGATTATGCCTTACATATCAGCATCAATCGTTATTCAGTTGCTGACAATAGCCGTACCCTATTTCCAGCGCCTGCAAAAAGAAGGCGAATCGGGCAGGAAACGGATGAACCAGATCACACGTTACCTTACAGTGATTATTCTGCTGTTTCAGGGCCCCGCATTCCTAACAAACCTGCATGTTACCCTTGCACAAACACCCGAAGCTTTCGTGCTCCCGGGCCGGTTCTTCGACATTAGTTCTACCTTAATTATGTTGGCCGGTTCGATGTTCGTACTTTGGCTGGGTGAAAAAATTACCGACAGGGGTATTGGCAATGGTGTT
>JAFGEV010000124.1 GCA_016931385.1 Prolixibacteraceae bacterium | reverse complement strand
CCTGTTTTTTCATGAAGTGCTGTGGAACAGTCATGAAAAGTACAAAGGTGTTATGAGCAACAGCCGCTCAAGGTATGCTCAGATGCATTTAAAAAGCAATTTCTGGACAGAAGTTTTTCCCCTTTTTACAAATTATCCCAACCATGATTTTTATTGCTTCTCGGGCGATATGGGAGGCAATACCGATGCTGTTTCTTTGTTTTACGACAAACTTGAGAATGTTAGCTTAATAGCCTCGGGTATGGGAGAGGTGCCCGATGAGAATTTCCTGAAGGTGAATATCGGACCCGATACTGTTGTTGTTGAAATAATTCCCTTAAATGATGTTCAAATTTTTCCGATTGAATACTATTCAGTGCCTGCCAGGCCTGAATCAGTATTTGGCCCTGTAATTGTTGTGGCCGGGGAATCAGGCATGTTCTTTTCTGTTGATCCGGTATTTAATGCAACATCATACAGATGGGAATTACCTCCAGGCATACATGGCTATAGCGATGTAAATGAAATTTCATTAAGCTTTGATCAGGATTTTATTAAAGATACCATAAGGGTTTCTGCAATACGTGAAGGGTTTGGTGAAAGCTTGCCTGCTCGTCTTGTTATTGGTACAGATACCTCAACCACTGGCATACAATCACAAAAGCAGCAATCATATAATAGTTATCGCATTTTTTCGGGCCAGAATAAAATCTTTATCTACCCAACTGGAAAAAATGATGGCCATGTTGTTGTGAGCCTGCTTGATGTGTCGGGAAGGATTTTGCTAAAGCACAGCCTCAATTTAAATGCAGATAATTCGATATGCCTGCCTCAAAGAAATAATTTAATATTGATCATCGAATCAAAGCAGGGCAGGAGTGTATATAAAATTTGGGCTGATTAAAGGGATGATTATGTTAACACACCCAGAAATTACAAAAAATTGAGCAAGTTCATCTAACTTTTTAAACAGTAAAAAAGGCTGCCTCTTTCGAGACAGCCTTCAGTTTTATCTTTAGATTAACGTTTATCCAAGATACGATTTTAACAATTTACTCCGGGTAGTGTGACGTAACCTGCGGATGGCCTTTTCCTTGATCTGGCGCACGCGCTCACGTGTTAGGCCAAAGCGTTCGCCAATTTCCTCCAGGGTCATCTCCTGGCAGCCAATGCCAAAAAACAGGCGGATAATATCGCTCTCGCGTTCGGTAAGCGTGGCAAGTGCCCTGTCAATCTCTCGCGATAACGATTCCATAATCAGCTTTTTGTCGGCATTAGGCGAATCGGTATTCGGCAATACATCAAGCAGGCTGTTGTCTTCTCCATCAACGAAAGGTGCATCTACGGAAATATGGCGGCCCGATACTTTAAGGGTATCTGCTACTTTGTCGGCTGGCAATTCAAGCGACTCGGCCAGTTCCTCTGGTGAAGGTTTGCGTTCGTGTTCCTGTTCAAATTTTGAGAATGCCTTGTTGATTTTGTTTAATGAACCTACCTGGTTCAGGGGCAAACGCACGATACGCGACTGTTCGGCCAGGGCCTGAAGAATCGATTGCCTGATCCACCATACGGCATAAGAAATGAATTTAAAACCACGGGTTTCATCGAATTTTTCAGCTGCTTTGATCAAACCTAAATTGCCTTCATTAATGAGGTCGGGTAGGCTTAAGCCTTGGTTTTGATACTGCTTAGCAACTGAAACAACGAAACGTAGGTTTGCCCTGGTGAGTTTTTCCAACGCGGCATGGTCGCCCTTTTTAATACGCTGGGCCAGTTCAACCTCTTCTTCAACGGTAATAAGCTCTTCCTTACCAATTTCCTGCAAGTACTTGTCAAGCGAAGCACTTTCCCGGTTAGTAATGGATTTTGTGATTTTTAATTGTCTCATGAGTTTTCTTAAAAAACGCGCAAATATATAACTTTCAGTTCACTTATTCAAACACTGTTTTTATAGACAATGAGACAATACGTTTTGTTTATTTTTTCACTCATTTATTTTGTGAAATTAATCTATTCCGAAAACATAATATGCCTCTTCGCCATTCAGGTAAATCCCTTCAATAAGCACCCCGCCGCTTGAGTGTTTAATAACCTGCTGGAACTCGGAAGCACTGTTAACGGGCGTTTTATTAACCCTTACGATAATAAAGCCTTCCTTCACGCCGGCATCTTTTAGCTTACCTTTTTCAAGCTCGGTTATTCTGAGGCCGTTTTTGATGTTGAGTTTATATTTTGTTTGATTGTCTACTTCATCAAGTTTGGCCCCTAAAACAAGCATGTTATTTTTAACTATACCTGTATCGCCTCTCGTGTTACGTAGGGTTACTGTAAAAAGTTTCTCTTTGTTGTTTCTTTTTACCAACACTTCAACTTTATCTCCGGGCCGATGTTTTCCTATTTGTTCCTGTAATTCGGATGAAGTATTGACTTTGACATCGTTAACCGCAATAATCACATCGCCTTCTTTTATTCCGGCATCCTTAGCTGCCCCGTCATCTTCTATACCAGCAATATATACACCTCCAACTACGTCGAGGTCAAATTCTTTTGCAAGGTCGGCATTTACAGTTTGAATGCGTACGCCTAAAATTGCCCGCTGCACCTCGCCATATTCTTCAAGATCGTTGACAACTTTTTTCACGATACTCACAGGAACAGCAAATGAATATCCACTATAAGAACCTGTACGTGAAGCAATGGCTGTGTTAATTCCCACAAGTTCACCCATGTTGTTTACCAGCGCCCCGCCACTATTGCCGGGATTAACGGCAGCATCGGTTTGTATAAACGATTCAATGGGCAACTGGGCGCCAATTATACCAATTCCTCTCGCTTT
>JAFGEV010000123.1 GCA_016931385.1 Prolixibacteraceae bacterium | reverse complement strand
TGCCGAGTGGAGAATATTTCTTGCTGTAGGATTTTGTGGTGGTTTTACTACGTTCTCATCATTTGCATACAACAACCTTACACTTATGAAAGATCAGGCCTGGGGGCTGTTTTTACTAAACACCTTTGGAAGTGTAGTTGTTGGTATAGCAGTAGTATATGCAGGAATAATTTTTATTCGTTCAATAGTTTAACCATGGAGCTAAAAGGGATAGCAAAGTTATTGAAGGTATACACCGGCGAATCGGACCGTGTAAATGGAAAACTCTTGTATGAAGCCATTGTTGAAGAAGCCCGGAAAGAGGGATTGGCAGGGGCAACAGTTTACCGGGGAGTAATGTCGTTTGGGGCAAGCCACTCAATACACACCATGAAAATTTTTGCCCTCTCGGGCGATTTGCCGATGGTAATTGAGATAATCGACAGTAGCGAGAATATCGAAAACTTTGTGCCAAAGCTGAACGAACTTCTCGATAAAACAGGGAAAGGGGCTTTGGTTTTTATCGAGGATATTGAAATAGTGTGCTACCGCAAAGGGAAAAAGTATCAGTGAAAGAATAAGTTAATTAATTAATTTATTAACAGTATAAGTAAATGGAATTTTCGATCCTGAAAGATATTGTAATCATTTTTGCTCTGGCAACGTTGGTGAACTTTGTTTTTACCAAGTTGAAGATCCCCACCATTATTGGCTACCTGTTAACAGGAATTATTGCCGGACCGCATGTGCTTTCGCTTATAAATGGTGAACATGAAATTGAACTGATGGCCGAAATCGGGGTCATCCTTCTGCTTTTTTCTATTGGCCTCGAGTTTTCGTTAAAGCATTTACTTCGTATAAGGCGCATTGTTTTTCTTGGTGGTCTTTTACAGGTTATGATCACTGCTTTTTTGTTTTTCTTCATTTCCCGGTTTTATGAAATGACATGGCAGGCAAGGATTTTTATCTGTTTTATGGCCGCTTTAAGTAGTTCGGCACTGGTGTTAAAGGTACTGCAGGACAGGTCGGAAATAAGCTCCAATTACGGACGTACAGTTTTAGGTATCCTCATTTTTCAGGATATCATGCTTGTGCCCTTGTTGCTTTTCAGTAATTTTCTCGGGCCTTCACAAATCGATATTTCTCATGAGCTTATAGTGATGTTGATTAAAACAGCAGCCATTATTGCTTTTGTTTATGTTGGAAACAAGTGGCTTATGCCCTGGTTGTTGCGCGTTATTGCCATGACACGCAACCAGGAGCTTTTCATGATGAGCGTGCTGCTCATTTGCCTTGCCATTGCGCTTATGACTTATGAACTTGGCATGTCGTTGGCTTTCGGGGCTTTCCTGGCCGGTTTAATGATCTCCGAATCGGAATACAGCCACAATGCCTTTGGCAACCTTATACCTTTCAAAGATACCTTTACCAGTTTCTTTTTTGTCTCCATCGGCATGTTGCTCGACCTAAACTTTGTTGTAGAAAATATCGGGCTTGTAGCGGTTACGGTTTTATTGGTAATTGGCATCAAAACCATTGTAGCCGGTGGAACAGGCTTCATACTGGGGCATACGTTCAAAGGAACGGTTATGGTAGGGATTGCCCTGAGCCAGGTGGGTGAATTTTCATTTATCCTTGCCAAAGTCGGTCTCGATCAATCCATCATCACATCATTTCATTACCAGCTTTTCCTGGCAGTTGCCGTTATTACCATGTCGGTGTCGCCGCTTACGATCCAGCTTGCAAGGCCGCTTTCCGAATTACTGCTAAAGCTCCCCCTGCCTTCAGTTTGGGTAAATGGTTTGTTTCCCTTAAAAGAAATTGATGTTCCGGAATTGAAGAACCATACCGTTTTTATCGGGAAAGATTTAACCATGCTAAAATTGTCGAAACTGGCCAAATACATTAAACTGCCCTATATTTCAATTATTTTTGATCCGCAGAAAGTCAGGGAACTTCAAAAAGAAGGCGAAAATGTTTTATACGGCGATGCTGTAAATGAACCTGTACTGCATAAAGCACATGTCGGAAATGCCGAAATTGTTGTTGTATCGGTAGGAAACCTTGTGCCTTCGCTGGCTATTATTGAAAAGGTGCGGGCCATGAATAAGCATGTTTTTATTTTAGTGCGGGCCAAAGATATAAACGATATTGAAGCGTATTTTAAAATGGGGGCTGATCAGGTGCTCCCTGAAAATTTTGAAATTGCCATCGATCTTTTCGAACGGATACTGGCACACAAGCTAATCCCTAAAATTGAAATAAATAAACTTGTTGGTGACATCAGGAGTGATTTTTACGGAATATTTCGTGAAAGGGATCAAAAACAGCAGGAAAACATTCTTGACGAGTTTCCTAACATTGAAATTTCGGCAATTGAAACCGAAGAAGGATCGTTTGTTGTTGGAAAGTCGTTAATTGATCTGAAACTTAGGAAAAACATTGGGGTTACACTGGTTGCCATTAAACGGGGCGATAAAATTATTGAAAATCCCGGCCCCGAGGAGGTCTTTCAAAAGCACGATATCGCTTACATTTTGGGTACATTTGATCAAAGCTCAAAAGCTGTTGATTTTTTTTCGAATAATGAGACCAATTAGTACTTTCTTTAGACTGAATTGTCCGGGTTAAAATGGAATCGACAGCGTAAGGGTAGGTGTCACTTGTCATTGTCTGTTCCGGGTATACATAACAGTTGATTTTTTTTGTTGTTATTTTGGTTAACTAAACGTTAATTCAATTTTCTGAATTAATATAAGGGAAAAAGAAATAAACCTTTGGCCGGATAATTCGTTACTTTTATGCGGTTTTTTTTTTAATCAAAAATATAAAGCTCAGGCATAAAAAGGGTTAAGTTATTTTTGTACCTTTGTGCCGCTTTTTGGAGAGTAAGTCCCAAGAATTCAATATTGTAACAAATTATACGTTTAATAACTTAAAACAAAATAACCATGCACATTTACAAAGTTGTTGGTAGAGAAATTATGGATTCACGCGGTAATCCTACAGTAGAAGTTGAAGTAACCCTCGAAAGCGGTATCAAAGGTATGGCCGCAGTACCTTCCGGGGCTTCAACAGGCGAAAACGAAGCGATTGAATTGCGCGACGGTGACAAAAACCGTTTCCTTGGCAAAGGCGTTTTGAAAGCCGTTGAAAACGTGAATACCAAAATTGCCCCTGCAGTTGAAGGCATGAGCGCGCTGGATCAGGTGGCCATCGATAAAACCATGCTGTCGCTTGATGGTACAAAAACCAAAAGCAACCTGGGCGCCAATGCCATTCTTGGTGTTTCGCTGGCTGTTGCCAAAGCTGCAGCCAATTACCTCGAAATGCCTTTGTACCGTTACATAGGCGGAACAAACGCGAAAACATTGCCTGTTCCAATGATGAACATCATTAACGGTGGTTCGCATTCCGATGCCCCAATTGCTTTCCAGGAATTTATGATCCGCCCGGTGGGCGCACCTTCTTTCCGTGAAGGCCTTCGCATGGGCGCTGAAGTTTTCCACAATCTTAAAAAAGTATTGCACGACCGTGGCCTGAGTACTGCAGTTGGCGACGAAGGCGGTTTTGCTCCTGCCCTTAAAGGTACCGAAGATGCGCTCGAAAGCATCATTAAAGCCATTGAAAAGGCTGGATACAAACCGGGTGTTGACATTACCATTGCCCTCGACTGTGCCGCTTCGGAATTCTTTGCCGACGGTATTTACAACTATGCCAAATTTGAAGGTGAAGGCGGTGCTAAACGTAACATTGAAGAACAGGTTGCCTACCTTGCACAACTGGTTGAAAAATACCCGATCGATTCGATTGAAGATGGTTGTGCCGAAGATGACTGGGATGGCTGGGTTGCGCTCACTAAAAAGTTAGGCGATAAAATTCAACTGGTTGGCGACGATAACTTTGTAACCAACATGGAATACCTGAAAAAAGGTATTGAAATTGGCGCCTGCAATTCAATCCTCATCAAAGTTAACCAGATTGGTACACTTACTGAAACGCTCGATGCAATTGAAATGGCCCACCGTGCAGGTTTCACTTCGGTTACTTCGCACCGCTCGGGCGAAACCGAAGACGCTACCATTGCCGACATTGCCGTGGCAACCAACAGTGGCCAGATCAAAACCGGTTCGATGAGCCGCTCGGACCGTATGGCAAAGTACAACCAACTTCTCCGTATTGAAGAAGAATTGGGCGACGAAGCCATTTACGGGTACAAAAAAGTTTATAAAAAGTAATAAAGTAAAGTCATTAGTTAAAAAGTCATTGGTCAATAGTCAATGGCTTTTTTTGACGGAAAAGATAATGGAGCCGTTCCTGTCCCGAAACAATCGGGTAGGGCGGCTTTTTTTGTTAAATGAAAACACCAATTATCTTTAAACCGTTTTAGCGATTTTTAAAAAAAATAACCCCCAAAAATGAAAAAGAAAGGTTTTTCATGAATTTCATAATTTTTTAAATGTAAATTAAAAGCGAAAACTTTAAAAAACAATTTAATCGTATGAAAAAGATTTTAATAGCTCTGTTAATATTGGTTTCAAATAATATCAGTGCCAAAAATATCATTTACACGATAAATGCCAAATACGATGGGCAAAACTCACCAGTCGATTCTGTAATGTTTGAAAACCTAACAACAAGTTCAAGGATTGTTTTTAGGCAACTCGATGAATCTGGTTCCTATAGTTTCAATCTTAGTACTGTATCAATTATTAATTCAAATGCTTACATCGAATTTTGTGATTTAGTAAAAAATGTACCCGGAGAGGTTGGGGTTGTTTTTAGCAGTAAAATCGACAATATAAAAATTGGTTTGTACAACTTAAAAGGGCAAACAATAGAACAAAAGGACATACATTTAGATTTTAACCATTCGCTAGAACTAAAAATTCCTAATGGGGAACTCTACATTTTAAAAATTGAATCGAAAGTTGGACGTATATCAACGAAAGTAATTGGCAACAATACTGTTGAAAAATTTAAAATCAGCCAGGCCGCTTATAAAACGCTAAAATCTAAATCGTTTGATGCATGGATGGAAACCGGGATTTTTCAAACGGGCGACAGTATGCGTGTGTCAGTTTTTAAGAATAAAAAATTTGCTTATCCCCAGGGTGTAAATGTACGTGAAACAGATACCCTTAATTTTGTTTTAAATTTGAAAAAGGTTGACAGTACAGGAATTAGCGATATTTATGTAAAGAGTTTTAATATCGATACAATCGATTTTAGCTTTGATGCCGAATCAAATTCATCGACTATTTTGACCAATAGCGCTGAAGGATTGCATGTGGGTAGCATTATTACGGTTGATATGATTACTAACGGAATTTTGCAAAAGGTAAAAAGCATTGAATACGAAAATGGTAAAGCGGTTATCAAAACTTCACCTGCATATATGGATGAAATTTTTGTAAACAAAAGTTTTAAATTGAGTACTGTATTACTTGAACCAGAAAACATTTTTAAAAGTACCCATACCGGGCAACAATTGCAGGAAGCGCTTACCGATAGTGCAGGTTATATACATCCAACAAAAATAATTTATCATACTACCGATGGTAGAAATATGAATAAAAGTGTATTTGATAATAACGATGAAAGATATAGTATTATTTATTTAAACGAAGATATCTCGGGGACTAACCTCTACGGAAATGTTTTATCAATAAGCAACGGTTTTGTATCTGTAGATTTAGCTGCAGTTTTCGAATTCGATTTTGAATACGAGGGTGATCTGTCACCGGATACGAAAGTGGAAAAAGGCGAGCTTAATACATTTAAGTTTTATTTTGATGGAAAGACCGACCATAAAGTTATTCTGGCAATGGATGCAAGCGGGAGTGATGCAGGGGCAAACAACGAACCTAAAAAGATATTTGACTTAAGTGGTGCAACAGCTTGTTTCAATGTATTTGGAATCCCGGTTTGGATAAGCTTCGACTGCGATGTTTTTTCCAATTACATTTACAATACATCGGTCGATTTCCATGCCGATTGGGGCTTCGAAAGCCATCACTCTTTACAGGTTGGTGGCATGTACAAAAGTGACAATAATTCTTTCGAACCAATATATTCTTTCGAACATCGCGATAGTGTCTATTCATATAACGTTGACAGCGAAGTTGATGCTTCGGCCCGTCTGGAAGTATATCCGCGTGCCGAAGTAATGTTTTATAGTTTCTTTGGCCCTTATGCCGAAATCGTACCTTATTTAGGAGGAAACTTTAAATCGAAATATTTGCGTACATCAATTCCTGAAGGCGAAAGTGAAATTTTTTTGGCATGGAACGGAAGTATTGATGTTGGTTTGGATTTTCGTACAGGCACTGTATTGGATTTTTTATTCTGGGAAGACGAAGTATATGGACCTAATGTCACTGAATGTTTTAATTATCGCTGGTATGCCCCGGCCGTTCTTGAACAAAGTTACAACTTGCCCGAAGAGACAAATATGAACGAGGTATTTCCCCTTCAGTTTAAAGTATCCGACAACGAAAGCCACGGACTTTCCTTTTTTCAGTTGTATATCGATGGCGATGGAAAATTCAGTGAAAATGTAGCTTTTACCGATGAACATGGTAATGTAAATATTAACTGGACAGTTTCAGATACAGGCTATGTTGCTTTTTCTGCCAAAGTTTTTAACCCCGACAGCACCGTAAACCTGCAATATTCCGACAGTGTGTATGTCGATGGAAGGACTCCGCTTGTTAACATTGTAAGTATCGGCAATGTAACCGATCATTCTGTTACTGTAGAGGGCAAAGTAGAAGATTCATTTTCTTATCCAGTTTTCGACCGGGGCTTTTATTATGGGACCGAATGCAATCCTGATTCAACAGGTGAGAAGTATTCCGAAATATCAGATGCTACAACTTTTACGAGTTTACTCACTGGTTTAAAATCTAACACCATTTACCATGTAAAAGCTTATGCAACAAACAATATTGGCACAGGGCTTAGTAACGAATTGACCTTTAAGACCGAAGCCATTGATTCGTTACTTGTTTACGGGCAACAAACGTGGATGAAAAAAAATATGAACGTAGATTTGGGGAGTGAGTATTGTAAAGTAATTACAATATGGAGTGCCGTTCCACCTATATACCTCGAAAGCCCAAATTATGGTTTGTTGTACAACTGGCAAGGCGCTCAGCTTGTTTGCCCGGCAGGTTGGCATATACCAGCCGATGAAGAATGGACAAAGCTGGCATACTACTTAGCCGATAATGGATATAATTACGACGGCACAATTGGCGGTGGCGCTAATAAAATTGCGAAAGCAATGGCTAGCCAAACTACCGATTGGTTAAAGCCTTGCGAGGGAGACTATAATCAGAATTATATCGCTCCCAACTCTCCAGGTATTAACACTGCTTTAAATAATACGAGTGGTTTTAATGCTTATCCCACTGGATATTGGTACGATGGTTTTGGCGAAATTTACGATGCTGCTGTGTGGTGGACAAGTTCTCCGGGAAACGATGGGCTAATTATAAATACAAGTATTGAAGAATCAGGTATGATTATTCGGGGTATTGATGTAGCCCATACAGAGCTTTTTCGAAGAGTTGTTAATGGTTATAACGATAGTTACTCGTGGATATATTTAGGTGTCCGCTGCATTAAAGATGCCCTTTTGCCTGCCGTGGCCACATCCGATATAATTACTTATGCCGATAACGAGGTAATGCTTCGTGGTACGGTGGAAGACAGGGGCACGAGCAATATTATAAAACGGGGTGTAGCCATTGGTGAAAAAGATAATTTCAATATAAACCTTTGGAACTATGTTGAAGATGGAGAACTGGACGAATTTGACGATTACGAAGTCATTGTACAAGGCCTTGAGCCGGGTACATACTATTTTCGTGCTTTTGCCCAAAACGATGAAGGAGTTGCTTTTGGCGATGAACAAATACTTGTAATTGACTAGTGTCCTGTTACGTGAGTGATGTTGACCCGGAACAGGTAATCTGTTCTGAAATGAAATAATTAAAGAAGTACCAATGCCTTCAACTCCTTTGAAAACAAACAATTTTAATAAGATGAAAACAAAAGTTTTCTTTTTGATTATCTTGAATGCTCTTGTATTTACCCTGTCGGGACAAAACTACTTTTTTGATGATAGTTATTCGTATCAGGTAACCGATGCCATTAACCATACTGTTAAAATATCGGGTTGTATGGCTTCAGCTACAGGTGAAATTGCAATACCGGAAACGCTTCAATACAACGGGGCAACTTATACTATAACTTCTATTGGAAGTTCAGTTTTCTCATTTGACAAAATAACCGGTATTACACTGCCAAATACAGTCACTTCTATTGGAAATTATGCTTTCAGTAATTGTTCTGAACTTACAACTGTAACATTGGGCAATGCTGTGAGTTCAATAGGTATGGGGGCTTTTTCCGAATGTACAAACCTAACAACCATATCCGACTTGCCTGCAATTACAGAATTAGAAAACCAGGTTTTTTATAATTGTAAAAAACTATCGGCTGTTTCATTCGCTAATGGTTTGCTGACAATTGGAGAATCTGCATTTTATAATTGTTTGTTATTGGCCAATATTCAGTTAGGCGAAACTTTATTGTCAATCGGAAATAATGCTTTTAAAAATTGCAGGGGATTTATAAATTTTGAAATGCCCAATACAGTTACATCAATTGGTGATGGTGTATTTTACGAATGTACAGGCTTAACAGGTATCACAGTATCTGAATCGCTTAAAAATATTGGTGAGTATGCTTTTTACAATTGTTCAAACCTTGAAAGTATCACATTGCCCGACTCTGTTACTGTTATCAACCAGTATTTGTTTTATGGTTGTACTTCGCTTATATCGGTCGTTTTGGGAAATTCAGTTGGTTTAATCAGGAATAGTTCTTTTGGAAATTGCACGTCATTGACTGATTTTACAATTAGTACGATAACACCACCATCGTTCGAATCGTGGTTTTTTGATCCGTTTAATGGCGTGAATGTCGAAGAGGTAACTTTGCATGTGCCCAATGAAGCCCTAATGGATTACGAGTCGTCCGATGTTTGGGCGAATTTCAATTATCCGGGAGGAATTGCACAGGGTAAAAGTTTTGAAGTTGATGGCATAATATATACAGTTATCGATGCCGCAAATAATTATGTGGCATTGTCGGGTTATAGTAATTTGGGCGATGGAAATATTGTGATTCCAGATTTTGTTGTTCACAATGATATAAACTATTCGTTAACAACACTAAACAAAGGTGTATTTTTCAGTATTGGCGGTGTGTTGTTAAGAAGTATTGTTTTGCCCAATTCCGTAACTTCCATTGGCGATTCGGCTTTTTATTATTGCCGTAGTTTAAGCAGCATTACCCTGAGCAACAATATTGTTACTATAGGTAATTCGGCATTTGCATATTGTGATAGCTTAAAAGAAATAACAATACCTGATGGTGTTAGCGCAATTGAAGATTATACATTTTTTGGCTGTACTGGTCTTGAAAAAGTAACTATGGGGAATTCAGTTCTTTCGATAGGGACAAAAGCTTTTTACAGGTGCCGTGGTCTTAGTGAAATTTATCTGAATACAGCTACACCACCTTTAGTTGGGGAATATGCTTTTTATTCCGATCAATTTTCGAACGATAATAGCGGTGGTTTGGGCATTATGTATAAAATTGCTCCCCTAATTTCGTTGCACGTGCCTGAATTTAGCATCGATGACTATAAAAATGTAGAAGTATGGGAAGATTTTAGATACCCTGAAACTTCTTCCGGCGGGAATCCTAATTGTATCGGTGGAATTATTTACAAGGTTATTGATGAAGCAAACCATTATGTGGAAGTGTCGGGTTACGAAACAATTACCGGAAGTGTGAATATACCCGAAACAGTAACAATCGAAGGTAATACTTACACCGTAACAGCAATTGGCGAGGAGGCATTTTATGGTTGCGAAGATTTAACAGCAATTGGCCTACCGGAGACTGTAACAGTCATAGCTAACAACGCTTTCATGATGTGCAGCAATTTAAACTCAATTACATTGAGCGATGCCGTGATTACTATCGGAAATTATGCTTTTGCTAACTGTAGTTCATTAACATCGGTTATAATGGGGAATGCGGTGACTGACATTGGAGCGTATGCTTTCTTTCAATGTGTGTCGCTTAACAGTTTTACAATTACTGCACCTGTCCCGCCAGCCGTTGGAGACAGGGCTTTTGTCTATGTTATTTTCTCAAACGGAACATCTTTTGTCCGGGAGTTGTATCCTAATATTACTTTGCATTTGCCCGAAAGTTATGTCTCAGTTTATCAGAACACTTCTCCATGGTGCTATTTCAATATTGAGGTTTATTCCGGTATTAATGTTTTTACAGATGACATCAAGGTATTTCCAAATCCTGTAACCAATTTCTTGACAGTTGATGTGCCTGCTGGTGTTGTTGTTGAAGGAATTTCTATTTATAGCACAGCAGGACAAAAGGTTATATCGACTTTAAATGCCGAAGTAAATGCAAGTAATTTACCCGATGGCATGTATTATTTAATAATTACAACCACAAAAGGACAGTCGGTCAAAAAAATATTGAAATGCAAACTATATTGATTTTAAACTAAAAAGAATTACAAATTCAGAACTTTGAAAGATAGAGATGGTATACAAGTAACGGATGTTGGCCATTCCGACCGTGTGGCAAAATACAACCAGCTCCTCCGTATAGAGGAAGAACTGGGAGAAGAAGCCATTTACGGTTACAAAAAAGTTTATAAAAAGTAAGAAAGTCAATAGTTAAAAAGTCATTGGTCATTAGTCTATGGCTTTTTTTTGACGGAAAAGATAATGGAGCCGTTCCTTATTGGTGCGGCTTTTTTTGTGTATTTTCTGATTTGTTGAGAAATTGTAAAATTAATAATCGAATTTATGAGAAAGAAACGTGGTGTTTGGAAGGTTGTTAATGATTTTATCCAGAATTGAAATATTTTCAGGTATCATATTTTCTCCGTGAATTACATATTTAAGGCACTCAGGGGTAAATTTAACATAAGGATCAAAGTCGGGTAAATAATTGACTGTAGGAAAGGTTGCTCCTTTATACTCTAACATTATTCTTAATTCCTCTTCATATGCCCAGTGTCTTGTTTTTGAGGTTAAATTAGTCCAGTTGTGTTTAAAGCTTCCATCATCTTCCAGTATTATTGAAAATTTTTTCACACCTTCATAAGTCACATCTACTTGCATTAAATTATACAGTTTTTCTTCAATATTTTCTTTCAGGCTTTTGATTAATTGATCTTTTTCAAAAACAAAACAAATTCCTTTGGCCTGGTCAGCATAATGAGCCCAAATCGTATTGTCATTATAATCCTTAGAAAAGCAAGTTATTCCTAAGAAATTGTTCTGATAGTATGTGAGATATTCAGTAAAGATTTGCTTAACTTTTTTCCAATTTATTGGTTTAGGCAAGTGTTCTTTAAGGAGATATTTCAAATTTTCAGTTAAAGGTATGCCGGAATATTTTAATGCATCCCTTGTTTTATCTGAAAAATGCTTGTAGTTTTTTATGTTAATATTTAATCTGGAATCTAACGGATCATTTAAATTTTTAAAGGAACTGAAGTATAGGGTGTTATTTAAAATGATTTGTAATGAAAATAAATCAAATTTGCAAAATTTGAAAATGTAATTTTTGTTTTTTAATAATTTGTCGTAATTCATTATTTACCAATTATTTTAATGAATAGACCCGATATTTTTTCTAATAAAGAATCATCCAATTCACCAATAAACTCAGCTTCACGTTTTTTCCAATCGAGGCTTTTAACCTGGTCAGCAAGGACAACTCCTGAAACGGGAAGGTTTGCAGGTAAAATTACTTCAAAAGGATATCCCTTTATTTTTGAAGTAATCGGGCAACAAATTACCAGCCCGACAATTAGATTGTACGATGAATTTGAAAGGACAACAGCCGGTCGGCGACCTTTTTGTTCTTTACCTGTTTGAGGTTCAAAGTTTAGCCATATTATGTCACCGCGTTGGGGAATATATTGTTTAGGAATTACCATATTTCATTACCTGTTGAATTATCTGTGAAAATTTCGTCATGCTTATTCAAGGGAGTAACCTTTTTGAGCAGACTGACTATCGATTCTTCATCTTCTTTGATTGGCTTTATGATGATTTGCTCCCCATCCAGAACGACATCAACAAGTGATCCTTCTTTAACGCCTGCCTGGTTGGCAAATGATTTTGGGATACGGAAACCCAGGCTGTTTCCCCATTTCTTAACTGTACTCTCCATAGTGTTGTTTATACAATGAATATACAAATTTGGGATTTTTTTTTGATTTCAGGGCAAAAACAGGTTAAATTGTCAATCATAGAAATAAACCTAACAATATGAGCAAAGAATTTAACCGCAGAGATTTCCTGAAAAAATCGACAATGGCAGGCTTTACCGGATGCGCGCTATTAATGGCTGCCCGCTTAAACCCGGCTTTCGCTTCTTCACCTTTCTTCAATAACGATGATGTGCCCGACCCGAAATTGCTGAATTATTGCGGGTACAAATGCCCCGATGATTGTGAGTTTTTAAAAGCTACTGTCAACGATGATGTTGAGCTGAAAAAGAAAGCATATGAACAGTGGAAGATAAAGGAACGGCACGGGGTCGACTTCGATCCCGAAAAGATTTTCTGCTGGGGTTGTAAAACCGATAAGCCCCTTGGGGTTGTTGTTAAAAATTGCACCGTGCGAAAATGTGTGATTGAAAAAGGGATGGACAGTTGCATTGAATGCAGTGATTTGAAAACCTGCAAGAAAGATTTATGGGAACGCTTTCCGAAGTTTCACGAGGCGGTTATAGAAATGCAGGGAAAATATTTAGCAGCTAAAGGTTAGTTGCTTAGACAATTTTTAATTTTCAAATTAAATTAGTAAAAAACATTCAACCCTTTCAGGGTTGTTTTAGCCTTGTTTAAAGTTCCATGGGTTTCACCCATGGTTATTGTTATTTAAGCCTTTCAGGCTTTAAAATAAATATTTGATTGGACTTAAACAGGATAAACATTTACAGCTGATTTTTACAACAATTATTTTTAGAAGCAATAAATGTAAACGATCATTTCACTATGAACATCGCACTGCTGATTGCCCCAAACGTACCGTACCCCCCTTCGACCGTCGAATATGGTGGGCGGTAGGCATTGGGCTTGAAAAAGATGTTCGAGGTTGTGGTGTATTTTTCGAGGTTCAGGTCATAGGCAAAAACAAACATAAGGGTAGGGACTTCAACGGGGTTCCAATCCAGAGCCAGTTCAAATGTAGTTGCTTCGTCTTTCACCGGGATTTTCCGTTCGGTAACCACAGCTTCATCACTCAATAAATAAACCAGGTACATGAATGCGGTTGTATCGGCTTCAAGCGTAAACGAAACGGGATTCCCTGCTGAAACATTAACTTCACCCAAAAGTTTCGGGGTGTTTGGAACAATACATGATGAACGAACATAGAATGTGTCGTATGTACAGGTGTAATCCCATTTTTCTCCGGGGGCAGCAATGATTTCTTCGTTAAAATACCTTCCATCGCCATGATATGCAAGCCTGTAATCGGTTGTTTCACCCGTAATTGGCTTCCGGCTTAATGTAATATTTGCATCGCTTACATTTATCGAATCGAATGAGCCCAAAATATACAGCAGGTGTTCTACTTCAAAAAAATGGTTGATGGTGTCGAACGAAGGGCCTGTTTTGATTACACCGTAAACATTCAGCCCCGGTTCGAAACCTTCAATTTCGGGTTGCATGTTCAGGCCCACGTAGTATTCACCAATTTCAACGCATCCGTGCATTAAAAAGGTAACTGCCAGTATAATTGTCCATTTCTTCATTTTAAAACTTTAATGTATAGCCCGCCGAAACCATTGGAAAATAATTATCGCCCATGGGGATTAACATTTCCAGGCCTCCGGCGGGAATGTAATACAGAATATTCCTGCGAAAAAAAAGTGCATTATAGACATTAACTGTTAGGTACGATTCAGCAGCTCCAAAAAAATTGGACAGATCTTTTCCGAATCCACTAACCACTTTTTTCTGCAATCCAAAATCGAGGTACAGCAGCCAGGGCATGCGCACCCCGTTTTTTTGCGCCGTAACATACTGGGGGCTGTAAATCATTTCGCCGGTAAGGGGTTCGTACATGTAAAACATTTGCATTGTATTCTCAACCGATCGCGGCACACCGCTTTGTGCAATAAACGAAGCGCTGTACGAAATGCGTTTGGTGGCCTGATAGTTCATCACGGCTTTGATTGAATGCCTGCGGTCGTAATCAAAATCATATTCCTGCCCGTCCATAATGTGTGGATAGGAACGCGTCGATTTTGAAAGGGTGTAACTTGCCCAGCCCGAAAATTTTCCGAAACGGCCTTTCCAAAGCAACTCCATCCCGTACGATTTTCCGCTTCCGGCCATAATTTTATCGGTCAGGGCAAAAGCCTCAAATTGATCAATCAGCAGGTCGAAGGTGTAGGTGCGGGCAATGTCTTTGTAATATACATCGAGCGAGAGGGTGTTCTGCCGGTCAATTTTAACATCGGCACCGGCAATGTAATGGTACGAGAGGCCCGGCAGCTTATTGTCGAGGGGGTAGTAATAATCGAGGAACTGGTTAAATTCGAACTCCTGCGTATTCATGCTGATGATGTGTTGGTTGTATTTGCCCCATGCCGCTTTAATTTTTACCCGGTCGCCAATCCGGGCAACAGCGTTAATGCGCGGTTCCCAGTTCCAGTTGCCGTTTTCGAATTTCGAAGCCCGAATGCCTGCCCTTAACTGAAGCGGGCCAAGGGTTAGCTTGTCTTCAGCGTATGCCGAAATCTGATCGGGTTTACGTTGTGCCGACCCGTAATCGATCGCGTTTACTTCCGATCCGTTTGCAAAGGTGTAAGTGTTGTAATCAAGCCCGGCATTCATTTCGTTCCAGTAAAAGGGTTTGTAGGTTATCGAGCTTTTAATGCACCAGTCGTTCACTTTGCTTTTCAGCCGGGTCGAGGTGTCGAAAACCACATCTTCAACATTCATCACCATTTCGGTGAAGTTATCGGCATTGTGGAAAGAACCGTAAGCCTGCGCTTTAAAAAAGAGGTTGTGGGCGAGCACCGATTTCCATATCCCGGTTACGATGTTGTTGTCCCAGTTGTTGATCCATTTCAGGCTCATGTCATCGAAATAGTCCTGCATGCCAATGGTGTTTCCCATGTATTTGTATATGCTGTTGAAGTCGATGTTGGTCATGTCGCGTGAGCCGAAGTATTTCAGGGTAAAGCGGTGCCGGGGGCTGAAACGGTGGGTGACCGAGAGGTTCATATCGTAAAAGTAGTTGTTGCTGTACATCATGAAATTCCCGATCAGGTCGTAGTTGGCCCGTGCAGCAACCATCATGGTGGTTTTTTCTCCAAGCGGAAATTCCAGGAATACTTTTGTTTCGGAAGTTGTGGGGTGTACCTCGCCATGCAGTCCGCTGTTATTGCCGTCTTTGGTCGAAATGTTGATCACGGCAGCGTTGCGTCCCCCGTATGCCGCGCCAAAACCGCCCAGCATCATATCGACATTCTTCACGGTTTGCATGTTAAAAATGCCCGACGACGACATGAAATGGTAAGGATTGTACATGGTAACCCCGTCGAGCATGATCAGGTTTTCGCCCGGGTCGCTGCCCCTTACCGATAGCAGCGGCGAAAAGGGCTCGGCCGGTTCCATGCCCGGCATGTAGCGCATGGCTTTAAACACATCGTTGCGTGCCACGGGTATGGCCTGTATTTCGCGCGGTGTAAGGGTGTGATGGCTCACTTCAACCTGTTTGTCGCCAAGTTGTTCCCGTCCCTGTTCAATTACATCTACCTGGCCAATTTCCACATCGGAGGGCGAAAGCTGAATTTCAACAAACTTTTTTTCACCTTTACCAAACGTGTAGTTTTCCGTTTTTGGTTCATAACCAATAAACGAATAGTCGACTTCAATGTTAGCTGTTTTTATGCCCGGGAAACTGAAAAAACCGTTGCTGTTTGTTGTTGTGCCCGTGCCTTCGCTTTGGATAAAAACTGTAGCGCCAACCAGGGTTTCTCCTGTCGTTTTATCGGTAACAATGCCCGATAAGGTTGATCTTTGTGCGGTTGCAAAAATTGAAAAAAACAGCACCCCAATCAGAAGGCAATATGTCGGTTTAAAATTTCCAGGCACAATTTAATGATATTCCAAGGTTAAAAGATATGTCGTGATAAATTACGTAATGCAGGTCTTCCATTATTCCGAGGCCAAAAACCAACCCGGTTTGGTCGAACGGGTTATAATTGATTGATTGGGTCATCGATGCATTAAAGAGGAGAATCTCTTCAAGTTTATGCCCAACGGTTTTTATGTCTTTCCAGTTGTTGATTCCCATCAGGAGGGACATTTTATTCGAAAAAATCCAATTCTGATTAAG